>JAGWUG010000110.1 GCA_028868555.1 Actinomycetales bacterium
CGATGTTCTAACTACTGCGAGCGTCTTGGTTGACACAAACGGGCTCGTGGTTCGCGCCTCATCCACCGCTCTTTCGCTGGGTCTGGTGCAGTCGCACTCGCTGGTTCACAAGCCGCTCGCGGAGCTGGTTGACCGCGCTCGTGGCCGTCGAGAGGCCATCGATGCTGAATATGACCTGGTGACCGGCATGCGTGGCGAGCGTTCATATGTGTACGCCCGTGCCGGCCGCGTTGACAACAACTTGGTGCTCCTGCTGGTGGACGACCGCACCGAGTCCAAGCGCCTCGAGGACACCCGGCGCGACTTCATCGCCAACATCTCTCACGAGCTCAAGACCCCGATCGCCGCAATCGGTCTACTGGCCGAGACCCTCGAATCCGGCGTGGATGACCCTGCCGTGGTCCAGCGCTTCTCCACCAATCTGCGCCGCGAAGCCGAGCGCCTCGGCGACCTGGTGCAGGACATCATTCAACTTTCCAAGGTGCAGGCCACCGATGGCCAGGTTGGTTTCAGCCCAGTAGCACTCGACGAGGTCATTTCCATGGCCGTTGAGAACTGCTCCGTGCTAGCCGACAACCGCAACGCCCAGATCCAGGTGGCAACCTCGCCTGGTCACTATGTCTTCGGCGACCGCGACGCCCTAGTCATGGCCATGGGCAACCTAATTCAGAACGCACTGTATTACTCCGATGAGGGTAAGCAGGTTGGTGTCGGCCTTCGATCCGTCGACGGCATTGCCGAAATCAGCGTCATCGACAACGGAGTTGGCATCAGCCTCGAGGACCAGGAACGCATCTTCGAGCGCTTCTACCGAGTTGACCAGTCGCGCTCCCGCGCAACTGGTGGAACCGGACTCGGTCTGGCAATCGTCAAGCACGTTGCGCTCAACCACCGCGGTGAAATCCGAGTCTTCTCCAAGCCTGGAGTTGGTTCCACCTTCACTCTTCGCCTCCCAGAACTTCCAACCGAACTTTCCGAATCTCAGAAGGACTAATCATGACTCGTGTTCTAGTTGTTGAAGACGAACAGAACCTCCGCGAACCGCTGGTAATGCAGCTTCAGCGCGAGGGCTACCAGACCCTCGAGGCCGAGGACGGCATCAAGGCTGTTTCCCTCTTTGAGTCGGAGCAACCAGACCTGATCTTGCTCGACCTCATGCTGCCGGGTAAGAGCGGTTCAGAGGTTTGCCGTCACATCCGTGCCACCAGCAACGTGCCAATCATCATGCTCACCGCCAAAGACACCGAGATCGACAAGGTTGTTGGTCTAGAAATTGGTGCCGACGATTACATCACCAAGCCATACTCCACCCGCGAGCTACTGGCCCGCATGAAGGCCGTGCTTCGCCGCACCGTCGAGCCGGCTATGGTCACTGGAAACGTGATTGAGGCAGGTCCGGTTTCCATGGACATCGAGCGCCACCTGGTGTTTGTACACGGCGAGAAGGTGGCCATGCCGCTCAAGGAGTTTGAGCTGCTAGAGCTGCTGCTCGAGAACGTAAACCGCGTTCTCACCCGCGGTCAGATCATTGACCGTGTCTGGGGGAGTAACTACTTCGGCGACACCAAGACCCTCGACGTGCACATCAAGCGCATCCGCTCCAAGATTGAGGACGACCCAGCCCGCCCAGTTCACCTGTTGACCGTGCGCGGACTCGGTTACAAGTTCGAGGTCTAGGACCCAAGAGTTAAAGAAGAAACCCGCCGGGAGAGAGGTCCGGCGGGTTTCCTTTTAAATCTAGTTGGTTGCAGCAGGCGCTGGGGTGAGCAGGTTCTTGTAGTAGTCGATGGTGCCATCGAGCACTGGAACGCTCAGTTTCTGCCAGTTGGAGCCATTCGCGCTGCCTACCGACAGGTCAACCAGTTCGCCAGCCTTACCGCTTAGGTTCAGGGTGGAGAGGTTGTTTGCGTCGAATACCAGAGTCTGACCAGCCGCGACCGAAACGGTCTGCGATTCGGCATTGTTGCTGCCCAGCTGAAGGGTTACCTTCTCGGCGCGGCTGCCATCGTTGATGATGGTGCCGAAGAGAACGTGACTGGTGCCGTCGGTGAGAATCAGGAAGTTGCGGAACTTGACTGCCTCGTTGCGCTGAGCCTTAGGGAAAACCAGCTCGGTGCCAACGCCATCACTTGGTGCGTAGGACTGGAGGCTCTCTGGAGCAGGGTTGAAGCTGCAGCCTGCAACCGATACCAAAACACCGGCCGCGAGTACCAGACCAGCGAGTTTACGAACTACCAATTTTCCTCCAGCGTTGCACGCAAATAGCCCTTCCATTTTACCCCCATAAAATTAGGGTTTTTGTGGTAAAATCGTAGTTTCTGAAGGGAATTTTATGCGTTTTCAGGTTGGCGAAACTGTTGTTTACCCACACCACGGTGCGGCCGAAATTATCGAAAAGGTCGAGCGCACCATCCGCGGCGAAACTAAGCAGTACCTCCAACTTCGCGTAGCCCAGACCGAACTCACCATTTGGGTTCCGGAAGACAACGTTGAGTCGGTTGGCGTTCGTGACGTTATTGACAACGACGGTGTTGAGGAAGTCTTCGGTGTTCTGCGCGCAGACTTCGTTGAGGAGCCAACCAACTGGAGCCGCCGCTACAAGGCAAACCTCGAGAAGCTCGCCTCCGGCGATGTGGTCAAGGTTTCTGAGGTCGTTCGCGACCTGTGGCGCCGCGACCAGGACCGCGGTCTCTCCGCTGGTGAGAAGCGCATGCTGGCCAAGGCCCGTCAGATCTTGGTTTCGGAGCTTGCACTGGCTCGTAAGACCAATGAAGAGGCAGCCTCGGCCGAACTAGACCAGGTTCTGGCCTCCTAATAGTCATTCGGGCTAACCGGAACATCTAAGGACTCAACTCATGCGTGACCTAGCGGTGGTCCTGCTCGCCGCCGGTGAAGGCGCGCGGCTGGGCCAAAACACCCCAAAGGCTTTTGTGCCCCTCATGGGCAAGCCCCTGCTTGAGCACGCCCTGAGCAATCTGGTTTCCACCGATGCCCTGGCTCACGTAAGCCTGGTAGCCCACAACGACTACCACGATGTGGCCGAGGAACTGGCCGATCGCTACAGCACCGAATACGTCAACATAGTTGTGGTCGAAGGTGGCGAAGTAACTCGTCAGGACTCGGTTCGCAATGGTCTTGCCGTGGTGCCAGACGATCTCGAGGTTGTGCTGGTGCACGACACCGCCCGCGCCTTTGCCACCGCTGAGCTCTTTGAGCGCGTGGCCGCGGCCGTTCGGGAGTCTGGCAAGGGAGTTGTACCGGTGCTGCCGGTGGTTGACACCATCAAGCGTGCCGAGGCCGAGCTAATCCTCGAGACCGTTGACCGCAGCGAACTGCGCATCGCGCAGACCCCGCAGGGCTTCCCAATCCCGGCCTTCAAGGCCGCTCACGCTCTGGCCGGCAGTGAATTCACCGATGACGCCGCACTTTTCCAGGCCGCCGGTGGCAGCGTCACCAGCGTGATCGGTCAGCCAAATGCCTTCAAGATCACTCACCCAGCAGACCTGGCCTCAGCTGAGCGTCTGCTGGCAGCCGAGCAGCGCACCGGAATCGGCACCGATGTTCACCGCTTCGCCGAGGATGGCCGCAAGCCACTGAACCTGGCCGGAATCGAATGGCCGGATGAAGTTGCCCTAGACGGCCACTCCGACGGTGACGCTGTCTGCCACGCCATCGTGGATGCCCTGCTGGCCGCTGCCGGACTGGGAGACATAGGTGGGGTATTTGGAGTTGACCGCCCAGAGTACGCGGGTGCCACCGGGGCAATCTTCATTGAAGGTGCGTTGGCACTTCTTCGCGAGCACGGCTGGAGCGTTCAGAACGTTTCAGTTCAGATCATTGGCAACCGTCCAAAGTTGGCTCCGCGTCGCGACTTGGCTCAGCAGCGCCTGACCCAGCTGGTTGGTGCGCCAGTTTCCATCGGGGCCACAACCACCGATGGCCTCGGATTCCTTGGCAATAGTGAGGGTGTTGCGGCCGTGGCCACTGCCCTGATTGTTGGCACCCCGAAGGTAGGCTAGCCCTGTGAGCCTCCACCTCTACGACACCAAGGCCCAGGCCCTGCGCGAGTTCACCCCGCTGCAGCCGGGCAAGGTTGGAAT
>JAGWUG010000111.1 GCA_028868555.1 Actinomycetales bacterium
GGTTGCCTTGGCCTTGCGGCGGGTGCGCGGCTCATTGTCCTTGACTGCCAGGACCAGGAGCGTTGCGAAGGTGGCCGGGATGGCGGCAAACCAGAGCACCGGGCGAATGTCGTTGTTGAAGGCGGCAAGGAGGCCGAGGGCCAGAACTGGTCCGAGCACCGCACCCAGGGTGTCGGCGGTGCGGTGGAAGCCAACCACCTTGCCGCGGTGGGCGCGGTCGCTGCCGAGGAGTAGCAGGGCGTCGCGCGGAGCAGAGCGCATGCCCTTGCCCACGCGGTCGGTTAGGCGGCCAACCAGAACAATTGGCCAGGTGCCGGCCGCAGCGATGATCACCTTGCCAATGCCGGCGAGGGCGTAACCGATGAAGACGGCCACCTTGCGCGGGAGGAACTTGTTGACCCAGCTGCTCGCCAACTTCATGGTGGCGGCAACGCCCTCGGCCAGGCCCTCAATCATTCCCACAACTGCGGCTGGCGCGTGCAGCACCGATGTCAGGAGCACAGGCATGATCGGGTAGAGAAGTTCGCTGGCTGCATCCTGCAGGAAGCTGACCCAGGACAGGGTCCAGACGTTTCGGTTGAGCCAACTCTTCATGTGAAGAGCCTAACTGCGGGCTGTGAATAAGCCGTATTTCTCCACAGAGAAACCTTAAGAACCAGACTCCTCCCAGACTCCCTGCCTAACTTGGAACCAGAACTCACCACCACGATTTCATGTCAGAGCATCAAGGAGTAGCCCATGAATCTCACCCAGAAACTTCAGCACCAGCTGACCGCCCGCAAGTTTGCCACCATCGTCGGACTGGCCGGTATCGCCGCCATCCACCTGCTGGATCTGCCGGGCAAGTTCACCGAGACCCCTTACCTGGCCTGGGCTTACATGGGCATGATCGGCGCAGCCGTTCTGCTTATCGAACGCATCGTTCGCAACGCCAAGCCGATTGATTTCTTGGCTGCGGCCGGGCTGGGAGCATCGGTGCTTTTTGGCTTCATTGTTAACCGAACCGTGGGCATGCCTGGCGCAATGGGCGACATTGGAAACTGGTTTGAGCCGCTGGGCTTTCTGAGCATGTTTGTTGAGGGCTTCACCGTTTGGCAGGCGCTCGCGGCATTTGGCCTGGGCAAGCGCAACAAGGAGCTGGCCATCAACGAGGAACTATCCGCAATGACCGGCTCGCACGACTACGTGCTCAACCTCTCCTAGTAACTACCACTGCGGCAAAGCCGGCCATAAACGCCACCGCGTTCTCTCCTTATCTCGCGGTGGCGTTTGGGCGTTAAAGAGGTTTTGCCAAAGCCCGTTAATCTGCAGTTTGCCTACGGGCAATAAAGTGAACAACACAGCGCATTTAGGAGAGAACATGTCAGGGCACAAGGCAACCGTACTTTTTGTCTGCGTGCACAACGCAGGTCGTTCCCAGATGGCCGCGGGCTACCTGCAGAGCCTCGCCGGTGACCGCGTTCAGGTTCTCTCCGCCGGCACCGAGCCGAAGAACGAAGTCAACCCTTCCGCCGTGGCAGCCATGGCCGAAGAGGGCATCGACATCGCCAACAACACCCCGAAGGTGCTCACCACCGAGGCCGTAAAGGAGTCGGACTACGTAATCACCATGGGTTGCGGCGACACCTGTCCGTTCTTCCCTGGCAAGCAGTACCTGGACTGGCCGCTAAACGACCCAGCCGGCAAGGGTGTTGAGGACGTACGTCCAATCCGCGACGAGATTCGCACCAAGGTCGAGGCGCTAATCGCCGAGATCGACGCCAAGTTCTAGAGGGTTAGTCGGCTGCCTCCGGCAACCTCTTCATTCCGCGCAGCGGAGAGTTCAGCACAAACACGCTTGATGCGAGCACGCCCGCGCAGCCAATCCACATGGTTGGAATCACACCGATGCCCGCGGCAATCCAGCCACCGAGCAGCGAGCCGATGGGCATGACGCCCCAGATGAAGAAGCGGATACTGGCGTTCATTCGACCCAGTAGTTCCGGTGGACAGATGCGCTGACGGGCTGACACTTGAGTGATGTTGTAAGCCAAAACCAGAATCGAGTTGCACACCTCGGCAGCCATCAGGAATGGAAGCTGTGCGGCATGAGGCAGCAGTGACGCAGCCGGAATGCACAGTGTTGTGAATCCGTAGAGCACAGCGGTGGCCACGGTAACGTTTCCCTCACCAAAGCGCTGCATCAGCTTGCCGGCACTGGCAGCACCGATGAGGGCACCCACCGCTCCCGCAGACATGATTAGACCAAACTGCCCGGGGGTGAAGCCAAGCTCTTTCAAGAAGTAGAGCGGGAAAAGCACCATTGCGATGTTGGAGAAGAAGTTTCCGGTGCCTGTGGTTAGGGCGATGGTGCGAATGATCTCCTGCTTGCGCACGAAAGCCAGTCCCTCGGCAATCTCGATGCGCAGCGGGCGCCGTGCCTCAACCGGCTTCTTAAGCTCTGAGTCGCGAATGAACCCAAGGGTCAGCGCGCTGAACGCAAAGCTGATGGCATCAAAAAGAATGAGAACGGGTGCACTAAGAATGCTCAGCAGGAAGCCCACCAGCGAAGGTCCGGCTACACCGGAGACTCCACCCGAAGTCTCGAGAGCCGAGTTACCAACGCCAATCTGGTCCTTGGGTAGAAGCACCGGAATGAAGCTCTGGGATGCAACACCAAAGAACACCGATGCCAGACCGATGACTCCACCCACGACGAACAGGTGCCAGATCTGCAGTTGGTGGTTTATCCAGAGCAGCGGGATGGAGAGCAGGGCGATGAATCGCACGAGGTCTGCCACCAGCATGACCTGTCGTTTGATTAGGCGGTCTACCCAGGCGCCTGCCACGAGACCAACCAGCAGCCAGCTTGCGGTTGAGGCGGCTCCAAGGTAGCCCATCTGCTGGCTGGTTGCACCAAGGGTGGTGACCGCCAGAACCGGCAGGGCGAGGTTGGAGAACTGGTCGCCAAAGACGCTCACGGTTTGGCCAAGCCAAAGCCAGCGGAAGTGACGGTTTCTAATCAGACTCGACGTTGAGCTCATGGCGACAGTCTAGCCATCGGTGGCGGGGCTGGCCCCGAACTGAAACTAACCGCGGAAAGGCTGCAGTGCGTTTGGCGGAATCTGACCGAAACGACCGTGGCTGAAGTCCTCCATCGCCTGGAGCACGCCTTCCTTGGTGTTCATGACAAACGGACCGTACTGGAAGACCTGTTCGCGAATCGGCTGGCCGCCAATTAGGAAGATCTCCAGAGCCTCGGTGCGCGAATCCTGCTTGGCATCGGCGGTGAAAACCAGACGGTCACCTGGGCCAAAGACTGCGGTCTGGCTGGTCTTGATAGGCGCCGAACTGGCACCCTCGCCAACCGAACCGGTACCCGCCAGCACGAAACCAAGAGCATTGAACTCCGGGTTCCAAGGAATAGACACCGATGCCCCTGGGTAGAGAGTGATGTGCGCGATGGCCATCGGGGTCTGCGACTTGCCTGGTCCCGAATGTCCGTCAATCTCACCGGCGAGAACACGAATCAGTCCGCCGCCATCCTGGCTGGCGAGCAGGGTCACGTCGTTGCCCTCCAGGTTTTGGTAGGCCGGTTCAATCATCTTCTTGGCACCCGGCAGGTTGATCCAGAGCTGAATGCCGTGGAACACACCGCCTGCCATTACTAGCTCGGCTGGCGGGGTCTCGATGTGCAGAATGCCCGCGCCGGCCGTCATGTACTGGGTGGCGCCGTTCTCAATGGTTCCGCCGCCACCGTGACTGTCCTGGTGTTGGAAGGTTCCGTCGACCATGTAGGTGAAGGTTTCAAATCCACGATGAGGGTGCCACGAAGTGCCCTTCGGCTCCATCGGTGCGTACTCCACCTCGCCCATCTGGTCCATGTGAACGAATGGGTCTAGGTCGGCGTAGGGAACACCGGCAAAGGCGCGGGTAACCGGGAAGCCGTCACCCTCGTAGGCCTTTGGGCCCTGAGTGACACTCTTGACACTGCGCGAGCGACCCACGGCTTCGCTCAGGCGAGGCAGGGTGAGGGTATCTGCGGTTACTGCTGGCACTTCGGACTCCTTCGAGGGACTAACACTATTGTAAAGCCCCCCTTGACAAGAATTATTCCT
>JAGWUG010000112.1 GCA_028868555.1 Actinomycetales bacterium
ATGAGGTCACCCTCGGTCTTGTACTCCTCGCAACCAACGCAGTAGTTACCCTCGTACGAACCCTGGTAGATGAAGCCGGTGTCCTTGAGCTTCTGGAGGAAGACCTGAACGTTGCGCTCGTGGCGCTCATCGGTGGTGCGGATGAAGTCCTGGTTGTTGATGTCGATGGTGTCCAGCAGTGGCAGCCAAGCCTCAGAAACCAGCTTGTCGGCCCAGTCCTTTGGGCTCACCTTGTTGGCGGCTGCGGTGCGCAGGATCTTCTCGCCGTGCTCGTCGGTACCAGTCAGGAGGAATGCGTTCTCGCCGCGCTGGGCGTGCCAACGGGTCAAGACGTCTGCGGCTACCTCGGTGTAGGCGTGACCGATGTGAGGGGCGTCATTGACGTAAAAGATTGGGGTAGTCGCGTAAAACGACTTGCTGGAGGACATGAAATCTATTTTAACCTGCGGTCACTGGCTAGCCGCGGGCTTTGCGCTCCTTGAGCACAAGGTCGTAAAGCTCACTCTTCGAGACTCCGGCGGCCTGGGCAACCTCTGCAACCGCTGGTTTGAGCGGACTTCCGGCGGCTACCAGCTCGAGAACCTGGTCCACAACGTCTAGCGCCTGGTGCTGAGTTGCCTCTGCGCCGGCCAGAACCACAACCATCTCGCCCTTGGGCTCGGTCTTTGCCCACTCCACGAGTTCGGCCAGGGTTCCGCGAACGGTTTGCTCAAACTTCTTGGTCAGTTCGCGGCTAACTGTGGCCTGACGCTTTGGACCGAGCACGGCGAGCGCCGACTCGAGTGACTCGAGAATGCGGTGCGGGCTCTCGAAGAAGATCATGGTGCGGGTCTCGTGGGCCAGGGTCTCCCAGAGTCGCTGGCGCTCCCCCTGCTTGCGCGGGAGGAAGCCCTCAAAGCTGAATCGGTCGGTTGGCAGTCCGCTCACGGCCAGAGCCGAAAGCACGGCCGATGGGCCGGGGATGATCGTGACGTCAACGCCCTTGGCAACGGCACCGCGAACCAGCTGGAAGCCCGGGTCGGAGACGGTGGGCATGCCGGCATCGGAGACCACAACCAGGTCATTTTCGGCGGCGAGCGCCACCAGGTAGTCAACCCTGTCACCCTCGTTGTGCTCGTGGAGCGAGAAGGTCTTGGCGTTGATCTTGATGCCGAGCGCCTGGGCCAGCTTGTAGAGCGTTCTGGTGTCTTCGGCGGCGATGTAGCCGGCGGTTTCGAGGCACTCAATCAGGCGCGGCGAGGCATCGGAGAGGTTTCCGATTGGGGTGGCAGCCAAGATGAGCACAGTTCATTCTGGCAAATGCGTGGGAGTCACCCCACGCGGAATCAAAAAGTCACCGCGGATGGATAGCATTCTTGCGTGACTGCTGAGCCCAAACTGGTTGCCCTGTACCGGCGTTTTCTGCCGCAGGGTTACTGGATTGTCACGCTCGTGGCGGCTTTCCTGCGCTTCTACAACCTGGGTTACCCAAAGACTCTGGTCTTTGATGAGACCTACTACGTCAAGGATGCCTGGAGCCTGTGGCGCAACGGCTTTGAGTCGGCCTGGCAGACCGGGGCCGATGCAAAGTTTGTGACCGGCGATGTATCGATGTTTGGCCACGTTGGCAGCTTTGTGGTGCACCCGCCGCTGGGCAAGTGGCTGATTGCCCTGCCTATGGCTTTGTTTGGACCCGATAACTCCTGGACCTGGCGCCTTACCGTTGCCATCTTCGGCACGGCGGCTGTGGTTCTGCTCATGCTGGTTGCCAAGCAGTTGACCGGCAGCCGTTCGCTCGCGGTTCTGGCGGGTGGCCTGATGGCCATCGACGGTCACGCCATTGTGTTGTCGCGCATCTCGCTACTCGACGGCATCCTGATGTTCTTCGCGCTGCTGGCGTTCTACTTCCTGCTGCTAGACCGAGCCTGGGCTCGGGTGCGCTATCAGCTCATGGCTGTGCGCGGTAAGTCTGGCGTCATCTGGAACCGACCCTGGCTGGTGGCTTGCGCCTTGGCTCTGGGCGCGGCCACATCGGTGAAGTGGAGTGGCCTCTACTTTGCCCTGTTCTACGGCCTCTACATAGTGGTCAGTGAACTGCTGCATAGGCGCAGGCTTGGGCTCAAACACTGGCTCTCCGATGCCCTCGCCGGCCAGACCCTGGCAAATCTGGTGCTAATGGTTCCCGCCTACCTGCTGGTCTACCTGGCCAGTTGGACCGGTTGGATTGTCACCTCGGGTGGTTGGGACCGAAACTCCCGCTCCAACTGGTGGGAGTCGCTGATCTACTACCACCAGCAGATCTACAACTTCCACGTCAACCTGCACACGCCACACAGCTATGCCAGCAATCCCCTGACCTGGTTGTTCATGGGTCGCCCGGTTGCCTTCTGGTACGAGTCCAGCACCTGTCCCCCGAACGTCAACGGCTGCTCTGCCGCCATCGATGCCATCGGCAACCCATTCATCTGGTGGGGTGCCCTGGCCGCGCTGCTCTATCTTCTCTACAGCTACATCAAGCGCAGAGACCGCACTCAGGGCCTCATCCTGCTTGGTCTGGCCGCCGGCTACCTGCCTTGGCTCACCTACATGCAGCGCACCATCTTCCAGTTCTACGCAATCGACTTCGAGCCGTTCTACATCATCGGTCTGGCCTACGTGCTGCGTGTGCTCTGGTACCGCGAGCGCGAATCACGCTGGCGTCATGCCATCCCCTTCTACCTCGTGAGCGTCTGCCTGCTGTCTGTCTTTTACCTAGACCTGTGGTGGGGTTTTGTAACTCCTTACTGGTTCTGGCTGATTCACATGTGGGCCGGCAGTTTCTGGATTTAGACTTCAGACATGGCCATCTACGCTGTTCAATACAACTACTCCGAAGCACCGGAGATTCTGGACGGCATTCGTGCCGAACACCGCGCTTTTCTCCGCACGCTAGCCGAAGAAGGCATCCTGATTGCAAGTGGTCCACTGGTTGACCGCAACGCGGCACTTCTCATCTTCAAGGCCGAAAGCCTGGAGTCGCTCGCCGGCCTGTTGGATACCGATCCATTCGAAATCGCGGGCTTCATCGGTGAGCGTGTGATTGAGCAGTGGAACCCCATTATCGGAATGCTCTCGGAGGTATAAATGTCTTTCGACCCAAGCCAAATGCTCTACGCCACCCTCAACTCCGGCCAGCAGATTCCGCGCCTGGGTCTGGGCGTCTACAAGGTTGAGCAGGACATCGCCGACACGCTGATGGTCAAGGCCATCGAGACCGGCTACCGCCGCATCGACACCGCTGCCTTCTATGACAACGAGCTGGAGATTGGCTCCGGCATTCGCAAGTCCGGTGTGCCACGCGAAGAGATCTTCGTGACCACCAAGCTCTGGAAAGACGACCAGGGCAAGGCAAACACCGCCGACGGCATCGAGGCCTCGCTAGACCGACTCAAGCTGGGTTACGTGGACATGCTGCTCATCCACTGGCCACACCCATCCATGGACCTCTACTGCGAAACCTGGGAGGTCTTCAACGACTACCTGGCAACCGGCCGCGTGAAGGGCATCGGTGTTTCTAACTTTGAGCCCGAGCACCTAGATAAGCTGCTGGCAACCACCGATGTGGTACCTGCCATCAACCAGGTTGAGCTGAACCCGTCATTCCAGCAGGCCAAGGTGCGTGCCTACGATTCCGAGCACGGCATCATGACCGAGGCCTGGAGCCCGATCGCCCGCGGTCGTGACAACCAGCACCCTGTGGTTGTGGCCATTGCCGCCAAGCACGGCAAGACTGCCGCTCAGGTGATCATTCGCTGGCACATTCAGCTGGGCAACCTGGTCATTCCAAAGACCGTAAACCCGGACCGTCTGCTCGAGAACATCTCGGTGTTCGACTTCGAACTCGATGACGCCGACATGGCAGCCATCGCAACCATGGACACCGGAGTTCGCTCGGGACTAGATCCCAACGGCTGGTAGTTAGGAATCTCATGAAGGTTCTCATCAGCGGCTACACCGGCCTGATTGCATCCGAGCTTGCTCGTCAACTGGTTGCTCGCGGAGACACTCCGGTGGCTCTGGTTCGCCGCCCGGCGCGAGGTGCAAACGAGGTTGAGTGGCACCCGGA
>JAGWUG010000113.1 GCA_028868555.1 Actinomycetales bacterium
CAGTGGCTGCCAGAGTTGCGAGCGTTTGCTAGGTCGGTCAGCCAGAAGCGGCGAACCGAGTCACGATAGCGGTCGTTCCACTCGGCGTAAGCGTTCGGGAAGTTTCCGGTCTGCCATCCACCTAGGCCTACGTCCCATGGCTCCATGATCAGCTTGGCCTGCGAAACGATTGGATCGTTCGCCATCTGCTGTAGGAGAGGGTGGTTGGGGTCATAGGTGTTGGACGCATCGCGCGCGAGGGTGGTCGCCAGGTCGAAGCGGAAGCCGTCTATCTGCATTGTCTCGGTCCAGTAGCGAAGCGAGTCCATGGTGAGCTGAACCACGTGAGGGTTGGAGAAATCGAGAGAGTTTCCGCAACCGGTGGTGTCTTGGTACCAGCCGCGGTCGTCTAGACGGTAGTAGTTGGAGTTGTCGAGACCGCGGTATGAGTAGGTGAGTCCGCCACCGCCACCTTCTGCGGTGTGGTTGTAAACCACATCCAGGATTACCTCGATGCCGGCGCGGTGCAGTTCGCGGATGGCGGTCTTGAGTTCGGTAACCACGTGCTCTGGACCCTTGTCGCGCGCGGCCGAAGACGCGTAGCGATACTGCGGGGTGAAGAAATTGATGGTGTTGTAACCCCAGTAGTTGATGAGGCCCATGTTCACGAGGCGCGGCTCGGAGATAAACATGTGGATTGGAAGCAACTCAACCGCGGTGATGCCGATGTCTAGCAGGTGCTTGATGGTGGCCGGGTGACCGAGTGCGGCGTAGGTGCCGCGGATGTCATCTGGGAGATCTGGATTGGCGCGAGTCAGACCCCGAACGTGAGCCTCATAAATGATGGTGCGGTCGAGCGAAGTCTCTGGCTTTGTGACGCCTTGCCAGTCAAACGTGTCAACCACTGCTTTGCAGTAGTACTCGCGGGCGCTCAGGCGCTCGATTGCGCGGGCGTAAGGGTCAATTAGGTTCAGGGTTGGATTGAACGCGTGGCGCGGGCCGTCTGGGCCATCGGCGCGAAGCGCGTAAGCAATGCCTGGCTGAATCTTGGTGCTGGTGATTTCCCAGATGTCGCCTTCGCCGCGTTTCATAGCCAAGGCTTCTTTTACAAGGCGAGGGTTCTCAGGTTCGAGAATGCAGAACTGAACCAGTTCGGCGTTTGCGGAATAGACTCGCGCGGTACCTTTTCCGTGCGAAAAAGTAACCCCCATACGCTGCGGGTTTACGCGATTTTCTAGAGTCTGCTTCGGCATTATCTTCAAATCCTACTTTGCAATCGGTTACAGGATTGTTTCATTTACTACCTGAAACCACCTTGCAAAGCTCAGGAATGGCCCCCACAGATAATCTTAACTTATGCCCGTCTATCTAGACCATGCCGCCACCACCTGGGTGCGTCCAGAGGTGACGGATTTACTTATTGAACAGATGGCCTCGGCGGGCAATCCTTCTTCCGTGCATGCCTACGGTCAGGCCGCCAAAATGCGCCTCGAGGCTGCCAGAGTTCGCATTGCCAAGGCTTTGGGCTGCGACCACAATGAGGTTGTCTTCACTTCTGGAGGCACCGAGAGCAACAATCTAGCCATTCTGGGGCTGTACGAGGCCAGAAACCGCCGTGGGCAGCGCCCGCTGATCTATTTCTTAGGCACCGAACATCACGCGGTTTTGGAGCCAATTGAGCATCTGGAGAAGTTCGCCGGTGCTGAGGCAAGAGAGATTCCAGTTGATTCGGCTGGTCACCCTGATCTTGACTGGCTCGAGGCAGACCTCTTGGCCAATGCAGATTCGGCGGCACTCGTCACGGCAATCTACGCAAACAATGAGACCGGCACTATTGTCAATCTTCCTGACATCGTGGCCCTCTGTAAGCGCTTACAAATTCCGGTCCACACCGATGCGGTTGCAGCAGTCGGGCACATCGATGTGAACTTCAGAGATTTGGGTGCGAGCACGCTGGCTTTCACCGGCCACAAACTGGGTGCGCCCATCGGTGTTGGTGTCTTGCTGGTTGGGCGAGACGTTCACCTTTGCGCCCAGCAGTTTGGTGGCACTCAAGAGCGTGCCATGCGCGCCGGAACTCAGAATGTTGCAGGCGCAGAGGCCGTGGCCCTAGCCGTTGAGCTGGCAGTTGGAGAACTGGCCGCTCATCGCATCACCTGGGAAAAGTTGCGTGACCAGCTCATTGATTCAGCCAAAAGGGTGGCTCCCGACCTAGTGATTGGTGGCGACTCTAGTGATGACTCTTCCAAGCGCCTGAGCAACATCGTCAACCTGGTCTTCCCAGGATGCGCGGGGGACAGCCTGCTGTTCCTGCTGGACAGCGCTGGAGTTGCTATTTCCAACGGTTCGGCATGTACCGCCGGAGTCGCCACCGCATCGCACGTTTTGCTCGCTCAGGGCTTCTCGCAGCGCGATGCCGGTTCGTGCGTGCGCGTCTCGTTTGGCGCCACAACCACCAGCCAAGACCTAGATGCACTTCTCTCTGCTCTTCCGGAGGCATATTCCAAGGCCAAGGCCGCCGGTTTCACTGTTTAATTGATTAGGTGAAGGTATTAGCGGCAATGTCCGGCGGAGTTGACTCCGCTGTTGCTGCCGCACGCGCCGTGGCTGCGGGCCACGAGGTGGTTGGTGTTCACTTAGCCCTGAGTCGCAACGCAGGAACTCTCCGAACCGGATCTCGCGGTTGCTGCACCATCGAAGACTCCATGGATGCCGCCAAGGCTGCCGATGTCCTGGGAATTCCTTTCTATGTCTGGGATTTCTCGGAGCGATTCAAGGCCGATGTGGTTGACGACTTCATTGCCGAATACACCGCCGGTCGCACCCCAAATCCCTGCATGCGTTGCAACGAGCGCATCAAGTTTGCCGCTCTGCTCGAGAAGGCTCTGGCTCTCGGTTTTGATGCTGTCTGCACCGGTCACTACGCGGAACTCCACACCGATGCCTCCGGCAATCTCGAGCTTCACCGCTCACCGGCTCTGGCCAAAGACCAGTCCTATGTATTGGGTGTTCTCACCGAAGAAGAGCTGAAGCACGTACTGTTCCCCATCGGTGCCAGCGCCAGCAAGGCCGATGTTAGAGCCGAAGCGGATGCTTTGGGGCTGACGGTTGCCAACAAGCCGGACAGTTACGACATCTGTTTCATCCCGGATGGCGACACCGCCGGTTGGCTCGCTGACAAGGTTGGCGTGGCCGAGGGTGTGATTGAGGACCAGTCCGGAGCGGTAGTTGGCGAGCACCAGGGTGCACACTCTTTTACCGTTGGCCAGCGCAAGGGCCTTCACCTCGGGCGTCCAGCCAGTGATGGCAAGCCCCGGTTTGTGCTTGAGGTTCGCCCCAAGGAAAACAAGGTCATTGTTGGGCCGCATTCGGCCCTGGCAATTGCTGAGCTAGCAGGTTCGCGTTTCAGCTGGTGCGGAGTTGCCCCCGATGCCGCCGACGACTGGTTTGACTGCGAGGTGCAGGTGCGAGCCCACGGCGATTCGCTGCCAGCCACCGCGCGTTTGCAGGACGGCGAGATCGCGGTTCGCCTCGCCGAGCCATTCTTTGGAGTTGCTCCAGGCCAGACAGCCGTGCTCTATACCGGCACTCGCGTGCTGGGGCAGTTCACCATCGACCGCACAGTTTCGGCCGACTCGCTGCTAGCCAATAATGTCCCCGCGGACGCCTAGGCTAATCGCGTGGAACTGCAGCAAGCTCAGGAGCGCATCGGTGTTCTGACCGATGAAATCAACCGTCACCGCCGTGCCTACTATGAGGGCAACACGGTTCTAATCTCCGATGCCGATTATGACGCGCTCATGCACGAGCTGGAGGCGCTGGAGCGCGATTTCCCTCAGCTGATTTCTGGGGATTCACCGACTCAGACCGTTGGTGGAGCGGCTACGCAGACATTTTCTCCTTCCCCACATTTGGCTCGCATGATGAGCCTGGACAACGTCTTCAGCCACGCTGAGATGACCGAGTGGGCCGCCAAAGCCGAGGGAGAGCAGTTCCTCTGCGAGCTAAAGATTGACGGCCTGGCAATCAACTTGCGCTACGAGAACGGAACTCTGGTTTCGGCTGCCACCCGCGGCGATGG
>JAGWUG010000114.1 GCA_028868555.1 Actinomycetales bacterium
CGCACGACCGCTACTTGTTAGAACGTGTAACTGACTCTCAGTACGCGCTATTTGGAGATGGCAGTCTTCGCCATCTAACTGGCGGCGTCGAGCAATACCTCGAGTTGCGCCGCCACTCTTTGCGCAGCGCTCCTGCGAAATCGGGTCTTGCTCCACATTCTGAAGTCGCGAAGACCTCGATTTCTCCGGGCGGCGCAAGTGTCGCCCCAAAACTCTCTGGCGCCGACCTTCGGAATGCTGAGAAGTCCTTGGCAAGAGTCGAGCGCGCACTTGAGAAGTTAGCCGCAGATGAAACAGCCTTGCACACCGAGATGGCGGCTCACGATCAGAGCGATTACGCAGGATTGACGGCGCTTGCGGCCAAGCAGGCCGAGCTCAACAACAAGCGCGAAGAGCTTGAGTTGGAGTGGCTCGAGACCAGCGAGGCGCTGGGCTAGATTTCGCCGTCAGGCGCATCGGTGTTTGAAGGCGCCTGAACGGCCTGAGCAATCTGCGCGGCCTGAGTTGCCTCTTTCGGCATGGCCTTGTTCACGGCCTCAACCGCTTCAACCATTGCCTCGGTTTGGTAGAGGAACATCTCGCTGACGCGGGCGTAGATCACCAGGAAGAAAGCCGACTGGAAACACAGACCGGCCAGCCACGAAAAGACCCCCGCCAGGGTTGCGTTGTGGAACCAACCCGAAACAATCCCCAAACCAGACAACACCAGGAACGCGGCACCGAAAAGGCGCCAGTAATTCTTGTAGCGAAGCGCCAACTTGCGCATCTTTGTAAGTCCAGACATGCCAACAGGTTACCAAGTTGTCTGGCAGACTTAGAGTGTGCTTTTGGTTTATCTAAAGGCACGTTGCCCCATGGTGTAATGGCAGCACCGCGCCCTTTGGAGGCGCTTGTCTAGGTTCGAGTCCTGGTGGGGCAGCGGCAAACTAGAGGAGTTCAATGAGCGAGCGTCACCTGGCAGTTGTGGTCCTGGCAGCAGGCCAGGGCACCCGAATGAAGTCCACCAAGCCTAAGGTCATGCACGAGCTTGCCGGCCTCCCGCTTCTGGGCCACGTTCTCACCACCGCCAACGCTCTCGGAGCCGCTCACGTTGTGCCTGTGGTTCGCCACGAAAAAGAGGCCATCAGCGCCTACATCACCGAGTTTTTCCCAACCGCAGTCATTGCCGAGCAGGACGAGATTCCTGGCACCGGGCGTGCGGTTGAGTGTGGCCTGCAGGCCCTCCCAAACGACTTTGACGGCGTGATCGTTGTCACCAGTGGCGATGTTCCGCTGCTTGATGTTTCCACCATCGAAACCATGCTCGCCACCCACCTTGATGGCGGCTACGCGGCATCGGTGTTGACCACCTTCCTGGACGACCCAACCGGCTATGGCCGCATTCTGCGTTCCACCGATGGCGAGTTCCTTCAGATTGTTGAGCAGAAGGACGCCAGCGAGCAGCAGCGTGCAATCAATGAGGTTAACGCGGGCGTCTATGTCTTTGACGCCAAGCTGCTTCGCAACGCGCTTGCCAAGGTGGGCACTCACAACGCGCAGGGTGAGAAATACCTCACCGATGCAGCAGCAGAGCTGCTCCACGAGGGACACCGCGTTCAGGCAGTAAGCATTGACGACGAGTGGCTAGTTGCCGGCATCAACGACCGCGCTCAGCTGAGCGAGGTTGCCGCCGAACTGAACTGGCGCATCAACCGCGCCTGGCAGCTGGCCGGCGTGACCATTCTTGACCCAAACAACACCTGGATTGACGTGACCGTGGCCATCGGCCAGGACGCCGTCATTCTGCCGGGAACCTATCTCCAGGGCATCACCGAGATCGGTGCCGGAGCCAAGATCGGTCCGGAGTGCGTGCTGGTTGACACCAAGGTCGGCGAGGGCGCAACCGTCATCAAGACTCACGCCACCGGCAGCCGCATCGGTGATGGAGCCAGCGTTGGCCCGTTCTCATACCTTCGCCCCGGAACCGATCTGGGCGCCGACGGCAAGATTGGCACCTTCGTGGAGACCAAGAATGCAATCATCGGTGCGGGCAGCAAGGTGCCTCACCTGAGCTATGTGGGAGACGCCGAAATTGGCACCAACTCCAACATTGGCGCGGGCACCATTTTTGCCAACTACGACGGCGTGAAGAAGCACCGCAGCACCATCGGCAACGATGTGCGTTCTGGCAGCCATAACGTCTTTGTTGCACCGATTACAATTGGCGATGGAGCCTATACCGCAGCGGGAACCGTGGTGCGACGTGACGTCAAGCCGGGGGACCTGGGCATGAACGTAGCGCCGCAGAAGAACATTGCGGACTGGGTTCTCACCAAGCGTGAGGGCACCGATGCAGCAAAGGCAGCGCAAGCCGCCCGCGAAGCGAATTCAAACTAGCCCACAAGGCATAGCGAAAGAGAAGAAACCAGCATGAGCTTGACCACACCAAACCAAAAGAAGCTGGTAATCGTTAGCGGTCGCGCTCACCCAGAGCTGGCGCAAGAGGTTGCCGAGCTGCTGGGCACCAAGCTCACCGAGACCGTGGCCTACGACTTCGCCAACGGCGAGACCTTCGTTCGCTATGAGGAGTCGGTTCGTGGAGTTGACGCCTTTGTTATTCAGGCGCACCCGTACCCAATCAACCAGCACATGATGGAGCAGCTGCTCATGTGTGACGCCCTGAAGCGCGCGTCGGCCAAGCGCATCACCGTGGTTTCCCCATTCTTCCCATACGCCCGCCAGGACAAGAAGCACAAGGGACGCGAGCCGATCTCGGCACGTCTCATGGCAGACCTTTACAAGGCATCCGGCGCAAACCGCCTCATGTCGGTTGACCTCCACACCCCGCAGATTCAGGGCTTCTTCGACGGCCCAGTTGACCACCTTTGGGCTCTGCCTATCCTGGCCGACTACGTTGCAGAAAAGTACGCCGGCGAGAACCTAACTGTGGTTTCGCCAGACTCTGGTCGCGTTCGCGTGGCCGACATCTGGGCCGACCGCCTTGGTGCGCCGCTCGCCATCATCCACAAGCGTCGCGATCCAGACCGTCCAAACCAGGTTCAGGTTCACGAGCTGGTTGGTGACGTAAAGGGTCGCACCTGTCTGCTGGTTGACGACATGATCGACACCGCCGGAACCATCGTGGCCGCCGCCAAGGCGCTCAAGGACAACGGCGCTGGCAAGGTCATTGTTGCCGCCACCCACGCCATCTTCTCCAACCCTGCCGTTGAGCGTCTCAACAGCGAGGCCGTGGACGAGGTAGTTGTCACCAACAGCCTTCCGCTGCCTGCCGAGAAGCGTTTCCCAAGCCTCACCGTGCTGAGCATCGCACCGCTGATCGCTGGCGCAATCGAGGCCGTCTTCTCGGACGACTCGGTGAGCCGCTTCTTCCCTGGCCACGCCTAAAAACAAAACCATGCAGCCTAAGCAACAGATTGGGCTGATAGGCGCTGTCGCCATCGGCCTAGCATCAATGCTCGGTGCTGGCGTTTTTGTTGTATTCCACACCGCGTATGCAATCACCCCAACCGGTTACTACTGGGCGCTAGGTCTAGCCGCGCTTGTGGCCGTGCTCAACTCCTGGAGCGTCTACTCCTTGGCCCGCCAGGTTGACCGGCCAGGGGGCATCTATGCCTATTCGCGCATATATCTGAACGACACATTCTCGTTTGCGTCCGGCTTCGCTTTTGTCTTCGGCAAGATTGGCTCCATCGCGGCTATCGCCCTGGCTTTCAACACCTATTTAGTTCCGCAGTATCGCTTCTGGCCGGCCGCAATCGCCATCGCGGCGCTCACCCTAATCAACATTCTGGGCATTCAACGCACCGCCGGAGTTGCAGCGGTTTTGGCGGTCACCACCTCGGCCTACTTCGCATTCATCGCGGTTTCCGGTTTGGTCACTCCAGCACCGATGCTCGTACTGCCGGCCCCAACCGCCGTGCCAACTGCACTTCAGATTCTCAGTGCGGGAGCAATCTTCTTCTTTGCCTTTGCCGGCTATGCCCGTGTTGCCACTTTGGGCAACGAGGTGCGCGACGCCAAGCGCAACATTCCTCGTGCCATTGTGATTGCCCTTGG
>JAGWUG010000115.1 GCA_028868555.1 Actinomycetales bacterium
GGCGTACTTCCGACTGGTTTACACCACCGTTCAGAGCGTAAAGAATGAGCTCTTCGTTGACGCCGCTCGCGTCTCGGGCCTGGGTGACATGCGAATCATCAGCCGCCACATCCTTGGAGCCATCCGAGCTCCAATCGTGATCCAGACCGGCATCCTGATGTCCATCGCAATCGCCATCCAGTCGGGACTGTTGTTCCTCGGTTTGGGTGACGCTCGTCAGCCATCGTGGGGAGCTTCGCTCGCCGACGGCTTCCACCAGATGTACCAGCACCCAACCCTGCTGGCATTCCCAAGCATCGTGATCTCGCTCACCACCGTGGCCTTTGCCGTTCTGGCAAACACCATTCGCGATGAGCTGGAGCGCACCGGCCCGAAGAAGACCAAGGTCCGCAAGGGCGCCGAGAAGTCGGCAGCTCAGAAGGCGGCCGACTCGTCGGCAGCCGCCACTATCGTGCACGCAGCACCTGGACGCGAGAACGGTGAGCAGATCATCAAGGTCTCTAACATCGCCATCGGTTACCCAGACGGCGTCGGTGGAATTCGCCAGGTGGTTCACGGCGTGAACCTGGACATCAACAAGGGTGAGGTCGTTGGCCTCATCGGTGAGAGTGGTTCGGGCAAGACCCAGACCGCCTTCTCCATCCTTGGACTACTTCCAACCGGCGGCCGCATCGTCTCCGGCTCCATCCTCTTCGAGGGTGAAGAGCTGGTCAGTGCATCCAAGAAGAAGTACGACAGCGTTCGCGGTGGCCGCATCTCCTACATTCCGCAGGAGCCGATGAGCAACCTCGACCCTTCGTTCACCATTGGTAGCCAGCTGGTGGAGCCAATCCGCCAGGTGCTGGGCCTCAGCAAGAAGGACGCAACCGCCAAGGCGATTGCCCTGCTGACCCGCGTGGGAATTCCAAACCCAACGGCCACCATGAAGAAGTACCCGCACGAGATCTCGGGTGGTCAGGCGCAGCGCGTACTGATTGCCGGTGCTGTGTCCTGTGACCCAGACCTGATCATCGCCGACGAGCCAACCACCGCGCTGGACGTAACCGTTCAGGCCGAGGTGCTTGACCTGCTGCGCGAGCTTCAGAAGGAAACCAACACCGCACTGCTGCTGGTGACCCACAACTTTGGTGTGGTAGCCGACCTCTGCGATTACATCAACGTGATGCAGTACGGACGAATCATCGAGGCTGGACCGGTGCGCGATATCTTCGAGCACGCCCAGCACCCATACACCCAGTCGCTGCTTGACTCCATCCTCGAGGGTGGACCAGCTCGTGGCGCTTACGTAGCACCGAAAGGCAACTAATCATGACCGAGTTGCTAAACATCAAGGACGTCGAAGTTACCTACAAGGGCAAGGGCCTGAAGAAGGACTTCAAGGCGCTGAAGGGCGTCTCGCTGGACATCCGTGCCGGCGAGTGTGTTGGACTGGTGGGTGAGTCTGGCTCTGGCAAGACCACTCTGGGTCGCGCGGTGCTTGGCCTGGCTCCGGTTACCGCCGGGTCCATCACGCTTGAAGGCAAAGAGATTGCGCACGCCAGCCGTGCCGAGCGTAAGGATCTTGCCCGCGACATCCAGGTGGTATTCCAGGATCCATACAGTTCGTTGAACCCATCGATGAGCATCGAGCAGATTCTGACCGAGCCACTTCTGGTTCGCGACGTCGCCAAGGGCGATGCCCAACAGCGAGTCCGTGAACTGCTGGACTCGGTTGGCCTTCCGGAGGATGCGGCCCACCGTCGCCCACGCGAATTCAGTGGTGGTCAGCGCCAACGCATCGCGATTGCTCGCGCCTTGGCCTTGGACCCAAAGCTGATCGTCTGTGACGAGCCGGTTTCGGCCCTCGACCTCACCACTCAGGCTCGCGTGCTGGACCTCTTCCTCGAGATCCAGGAGCGCACCGGAGTTGCCTACCTATTCATCAGTCACGACCTGGCTGTGGTTCGTCACCTGAGCCACCGCGTTGCCGTGATGTACCAGGGCGAGATCGTGGAGTGGGGTGAGGGCGAGCAGGTAACCACCAACCCGCAGCACCCTTACACCAAGCGCCTCATGATGGCCGCTCCGGTTCCTAACCCAGTGGAGCAGGCCGAGCGCCGCGAGAAGCGCCGCCAGATGATGTCCGCAGGCCTGATCTAGACAGAACAAATTGCGAGTTGGCCCGCCTCAAGCGGGGCGGGCCAAACCAAGCACAACCTCTTCAAACAAGAAAGCACCAAAATGACCAACTTCCACGCCAAGGCCGTTGAACTCACCGGCAAGCTCTCGCTCGAGCGCAAGGTTCAGCTGCTCACCGGTCGAGACTTCTGGAACACCTGGACCATCGAGGAGATCGGCCTGCGCAACATGCTGCTCTCCGACGGCCCTGCTGGTGTTCGCGGCGAGTTCTGGGACGAGCGCGACAACTCGCTCAATCTGCCATCCGGTAGCGCACTTGGTTCCACCTGGAACCGTGCCATCGCCCAGGAGTACGGCGTGGTCATGGGTGCAGAGGCCGCTCGCAAGGGCGTTGACGTTGTGCTCGGCCCAACCATCAACCTGCACCGCTCGCCACTCGGTGGCCGCCACTTCGAGTGCCTCTCGGAAGACGCCATGCTCACCGGCGTGCTGGCCGCCAACTATGTGCACGGTTTGCAGAGCACCGGCAAGGGTGCCTGCCCTAAGCACTACATCGCAAACGACTTCGAGACCAACCGCTTCACCGTAAACGTGAAGGTTGGCGAGCGCGCGCTTCGCGAGCTCTACCTGCGTCCGTTCGAGGAGGCCGTCAAGGCTGGTGCCTGGTCGGTCATGTCCAGCTACAACTCCATCAACGGCCCAACCGCCACCGAAAACGAACTTCTCGACAAGCCACTAAAGAGCGAGTGGGGTTTTGACGGCGTAGTCATCAGCGACTGGACCGCGGTTCGTTCGCTGGAGAGCGCCAAGGCCGAGCAGGACCTGGTCATGCCTGGCCCTCAGGGTCCATGGGGCGAGGCACTGGTTGCAGCAGTTCGCAGCGGCGAGATCGCAGAGGCCGTAATCGACCGCAAGATCGTCCGCATTCTCACCATGGCACTGCGCGTTGGCGCCATCGGTGAAAACGGACAGGTCCCAGCAGCTCCTCACCGCCACAACGACATTGCGGCTTCCGGCGCAGCCTTCGCCAAAAAGGTTGCCATCGACGGAACCGTTCTGCTCCAGAACGACGGCATCCTGCCGATCGACCTCAAGGCCAAGAAGAAGGTGGCCCTTATCGGTCACAACGCTCTGGCCGCTCGCACCCAAGGTGGCGGTAGCGCATCGGTGCACCCACTCACCGTTAGCACCCCTTACTCGGCGCTCGCCGAGGCACTTGGTGACAAGCTCAGCTACAGCCTTGGTGCGGTAGTTCAGCCTGGCATCGGTGGCCTGGACCGCGACAAGATCACCAACCCGGGAACCGGCAAGCCTGGCGTTCGCGTTGAGTTCTTTGACGAGGCCAACAACAGCATCTTCGTTGACGACCGTCTGATCACCGACATCGTCTGGATTGGCTCCGATGTGCCGCTGCCGGTGACCCACCGCATGACCTTCGCAACCACCTACACCCCGGATGTTACCGAGGTGCGCGACCTGGGCTTCACCGGTCTGCAGCACACCAAGATGACCGTGGATGGCAAGGACCTGCTTGACCTGAAGATGGAGCCGCTCTCGGGCGACCCATTCGAGGCCCTGATGCAGCCACCTCACATCTCGGTTCCGGTTCAGTTGACCGCTGGTGTACCAATCGAAATCGTCTACGACATCGACATGACCGGACGATCGGGTCTGTTCATCGGTGCCTTCATGTTCCGCTTTGGCTTTGAGGAGAAGGGCGCAAACGCCGATGCCCTCATCGCCGAGGCTGTAGCAAATGCCAAGGACGCCGAGGTTGCGATTGTTGTAGTTGGAACCAACGCGGTGGTGGAGTCTGAGGGTTACGACCGCAAGGACCTCAAGCTGCCTGGTCGCCAGGACGAGCTGGTTGCCGCTGTCATTGCCGCTAACCCAAACACCATCGTCGTGGTCAACTCC
>JAGWUG010000116.1 GCA_028868555.1 Actinomycetales bacterium
TGCTGCTGGTTGCAGTTGCCGCCTACGATGCCTATCAAGAGGCAAACCGCCCGTGGTTGCTGGCCATGGCGCTGTCCTCAGCTGGCTTTGCCGTGCTGGTGGGTGCTCTAAATCCTGGATACCTGCGCTGGTCGCAGTGGGTCCAGGTGGGCTTTGCCGTGGCTCTGGCCGGTTACGCCTACCTGCGACCAAACCGTTCCGGTTACCGCAAGCTGGGAGCCGTGCTGATGGTTGGTGCCATGACATTCGCTCCGCTGGCCTGGTCGGTTGACGTCAAACATCATCCGTCGTTCGTGAACCCGATGGCGGGACCAGCTGACAGTTACACGGTCCAGTTGGCGCATCACAGCCGGCACTCGAGCGTCAACCACAACAGTTCCAGCACATTCACCTCCAACAAGGGCATCTCGCACGGCAAGGTCATCGATTGGTTGGAGACTCGTCCGCACGGCGACATCCTGCTTGCCACCTTCGGCGCGGATGCATCGGCGCCATACGTGGTTTTGAAGGGGATTCGCGCTCTGCCCATCGGTGGATTCAATGGGGCAGACCCAGTTCCATCTCTCACCGAGTTCAAGAAGTTGGTGGGGGAGCACCTCATCAATTACGTGCTCATGAACCACTTCATTGGTGACTCAAAGGGCTATGAATCCTGGAGTTCCACGCAGATCAAGAAGTGGGTTTATGCCAGCTGCCACAAGAACGAAACTCCGCCAGACCGAGTGACCCTCTACTACTGCTGGGCCAAGTAAGGGGTAGCCTGTAGTCATGACCCGCGTACACCGTTTCAACCGTCTGCCACACCTGAAGTCTTGGCTTCCACTCACCATTTTTGGGCTCATTCTGGCCCTGGTTGCTGGATTGGTGGGAAACAACGCCGGCCTCCTGGCGAGCGAGTTTGAGATCAATAAGAACCTCAACTCGGCTGGCAATGGCTTCCTAAACGAGCTGGCCAAGTTTGCCTCGGAGATGTACTCGCCTAAGTTTGCTGTCATCCTGACCGCGGTCTGCATGCTGCTGATCTGGCTCTTCGGAAAGTCGCGTCTGGACGCGGTTGGCTTTGGTGCCACCGTGGCCATGGGCTGGCTGCCGGCAGAGGCCTTCAAGATCATGTTCAACGAACCTCGCGCCAGCATCGCCGGTCTGGCCAACCAGATCATGCCGCAGGAGATCGACAGTTCGTTCCCGAGCGGACACGTCTGCTTCGCCCTCGGTTTTGGCTTTGCGGTCTATTTCCTGGCTCGCAACTCGCGTTTCCGCGTTGCGGCTCTGGTCTTCTGGATTGTGTCGGTTCTGGTTGAAGCCTGGGCTCGCCTCTATGTTGGCGCCCACTACCTCTCCGATGAGATTGGCAGCGTGTTCACCACCGCTGTGGGAATCCTCGTCTTGTCGTACCTCTGGAACAAGTGGATCAGCCAGAAGCTGCAGAGCACCAAGTTCTTCGCGTAACCGCGCGTTTGCGGCCCGTCGCTGGGCCACATAAACGAAAATCCCCGGTCATACGACCGGGGATTTCCCTTTTTTATGTGTCCGAAAGGGGACTTGAACCCCTACCCTCTATCGAGGACTAGCACCTCAAGCTAGCGCGTCTGCCATTCCGCCACCCGGACAGGTGGGCCTTTTTAGGGCAACCTCTAGAGTCTACCAGAAAACTGCGGTAGCGTGAAGGCATGGCACAAGATCCTCGCTTCGCACTTAAGCAGTTCACCGCAGCTCTCGAGAAGCACTTTGAGGCTGTAGCTGCCCGTCGCGGCCCTGAGGACCTCTCGGTTGACCAGGCTTATTTCCAGCTAGAAGACGCTTTCCTGAACTATCAGGAGGCTTTGGGTGAGGCCTTCGAGGAGGACCTGCCGTTCGACAACAATGCCGAAGAAGAGGAAGACTTCTAAGTCTTACTGGCCTTCCGGCTTTTCAGTTCCTTCGGCTCCACCCTCGGTGGCACCATTCTCACCAGGGTTTGCCTGGCGCAAAAACTTCTCAAACTCGCTAGCTAGCAGCTCCGCGCTGCCTTCGCTTTGCTGTAGCTCATCGTTGGATTTCTCAAGCTGCTCAATGTAGCCAGCCATCTCTTCGTCGGCTTCAGCCAACTCATCGATGCCGCGCTCCCAGGTGAAGGCGTCTTCGGCCAGGGTACCGTGGTCAAAGTTCACGCCGAGGATGCGCTCAATCTCGGTCATGAGAGCCAAAATGACCTTCGGCGATGGCGACTGGTGAACATAGGCAGGAACCTGAGCCCAAAGATTGACGGTGGGAAGGTTCATCTCTTCGAGGGCCTGGCTAAGTACGGTGAGAATGCCGACCGGGCCCTCGTAGTCGCTCTTCTCAATGTCCAGCTGGTGGCGCACATCCTCGTGCTGACTGAACTGCATCACCTTGATTGGTCGGGTGTGCGGAACATCGCTGATCATGGCGCCAACGAAAACAACTGCCTGAATGTCGCGGTCGTCGATGATCTCGAGAATCTCGGCAACGAATGCGCGCCAGCGAAGAGCAGGCTCGATGCCCAAAAGAATGAATAGGTTGCCAATTTCTGGGCGGGCAACTACTGCCTCCACCGATGGGGTCAAAACCTCGGTGCCGGGCCAGCGAATCTGACGATTGCCGTTGTCATCGAAATAGACCTGTGGGCGGGCGTAGTGGAACTCCGCATATTCCTCTGGGTCGATGGCCAGAATCGGCTCGGCCGAGATCTCTTCGGCAATCATCTTGAGTGCCGAGGTGGCCGCCTCGGCGGCGTCATTCCAGCCTTCAAAGGCAACCAGCAAGGTGCGCTGGGAAAAGATAGGAAGCTGATTCAAGAGTGGACCCTAATGTTTAGACCGTTTAACTTTATGCGTTTCGGCTCCTGGTGGCAGCCGAGGCCACTGCCTGTGAATAGCTAAAGGTAAAATTGCACCACTATGACTTCTCCTGTGCTCGCTGCCGCCGTTCTCTGGGACCTTGACGGAACCCTGGTTGAGAGCGAAGGCTACTGGGCACTCGCCGAGCAGTCGCTGGCGCAGCGTTATCCGGGGGAGTGGACTCACGAGGATGGCCTGGCTCTCACCGGTCTGAGCCTTCCCGTCTCCTGCCAGATCATGCGCGACAAGATGGGCATCACAGACATCACCGTGCCCGAGATGATTGAGGAACTCACCGACGGCGTTCTGCACCACCTGAACCAGCAGGTGCACTGGCGCCCAGGCGCACTGGAGCTGGCAGCCAAGCTTCACCAGGCCGGAGTTCGTCAGGCAATCGTCACAATGTCTATCCGCCGCATGGCCATGGCGGTTCGCGACGCCGCTCACGCGAGCACCGGTCTCGAAATCTTTGACATCGTGGTTGCTGGCGATGACGTGGAAAACGGAAAACCACACCCAGAGGCCTACCTGAAGGCAGCAGACCTGCTGGGTCTTGAGGCGGCAGCCTGCGTTGCCATCGAGGACTCGCTTAACGGTTTGACTTCGGCCGAGGCCGCTGGCACTCGCGCACTGGGCGTTCCAAACGTGGTTCACCTGCCCGAGCAGCCTGGCCGCAACATTTGGCCAACCCTGGTGGGCGTTGAGCCACACCACCTGAACGAGCTCTTCTAGCTCCACAAACTTTTTCTAAGGATAAAAATGACCGACAACCTTTACACCGAGCTGCCGCGCGGTCCTTTCCGCTCTGGCGATCGAGTGCAGCTCACCGGCCCAAAGGGCAAGCTCAACACCATCACCCTGGTGCCAGGCGCAGCCTTTGGCACCCACCGCGGTGACGTGAAGCACGATGACATCATCGGCCAGGAGGAAGGCTCGGTCATCACCAACGGAAACGGAGTTGAGTACCTCGCTTTCCGTCCGCTGCTGAGCGACTTCGCACTCTCTATGCCTCGCGGTGCCGCAATCATATATCCGAAAGACTCGGCACAGATCGTCACCATGGGTGACATCTACCCGGGTGCCCGTGTGGTTGAGGCCGGAGTCGGTTCCGGAGCCCTCAGCATGTACCTGCTGCGCGCTATCGGCCCAACCGGTCAGCTGCACTCATTTGAACGTCGCGCCGAGTTCTCGG
>JAGWUG010000117.1 GCA_028868555.1 Actinomycetales bacterium
TGCGTTTTGCTGCAGCAGGTTCCAGCTCTGCACCTCGGCCTGCGGGGCGTTCACAATCTCAACTAACTTGCCAGTGGCATCGTTGTACTGGTGAATTCCCTGACGGAAGTACCAAATTGCAGACCAATAGGCGGCTTTGCCAGCTGCACCGATGATGGCCACCTTGCCGGTGACGGATTTGGCCGCGGCGAGGTAACCGGCCTGCAGGTAGGCAACCCGGGAGTCGAAGATCAGGTGGTTTAGGTTCTGGTTTGGTGTTGGCTGAATCATGCCACCGGTGGCAGACGGGTCAATTTCCACGAACCGAACGTCTGGGTTGCCGTTGGCCAGTGGTGCCAGTGAAGAATAGGTGTCCTGAACCGCGAAGATCAGCTTGCAGCCGCGGCTGACCAGACGCTTGGCTGCCCAGAGCGCGCGGGAGGCATCGGCGTCTGAACGCAACTGAACCACAGAGATTGCAGTGCCGAATTGGGCCTGCGCCTGCTGCAAACCAAAGAATGAAGTCTGGCTGGCACCGCCATCGGTGAAGCCCGAATTGTTGGAGACCATGCAGGCCTTGTAGTCAACCGGGGTTGGGGTGGCGGTCTCGATCTGCTCGGCGCAGCCGGTGACGGAAAGCGCGGCGAAAGTCAGCGCGGCGAGCGCCCCAATCAGCCGAATTTTCATGCTTTGAGCCTACCCGAGGGAGTTGAACCAACCGAGGGCAGGCAACCCCAAAACTAGAGCAGGTCTCCGTGACCGGTTGCCTTGAGGGCATCCACCAGCTGCTTGACGCGCTGGGCGTGCTCCTTGGTGGTTACTAACAGGGCATCGGGAGTGTCAACCACAATGATGTCTTCCACACCGATGAGGGCAATCAGGCGCTCGGTGTCGCTGACCAGGATGCCCGAGGACGAGTCGGCGAGGACCTTGGCGTTACCCAGGACCGCAAGGTTACCGCGGCGACCATTTGACTGAAGCTCGGCAATGGCAGCGAAGTCACCAACGTCGTGCCAGGTGAACTTGCCCGGAATAACGGCAACCAGGCCGGCCTCTGCGGCAGGCTCGGCAATCGAGTAGTCGATGGCGATCTTCTTGAGGTTTGGCCACACTCGGTGCATTACCGACTCGCGGTACATGCCGTCCCAGGCATCGGCCAGTTCTAGCAGTTGCTTGTGCAGCTCAGGCTCACTCTTGGCCAGCTCGTCGAGCAGCAGCTGAGCCGGAGCGATGAACATACCTGCGTTCCAGAGGTAATTACCGCTCTCCACATATTTGCGGGCGGTTGCCATCTTTGGCTTCTCAATGAACTTGTCCACGGCGCGGGCGTTAGGGGCGCCAGCCACGCTGAGGGCATCGCCGGTCTTGATGTAGCCAAAAGCCACCGATGGGCTGGTTGGCTCAATTCCAATGGTGACGATCTTGCCGGTGGCGGCTACCTCGATTGCCTCGCGAACGGCGGCCTGGAAGACCTCGCTCTCTTGGATCACGTGGTCGGCGGCGAACGAGCCGATGATTACGTCTGGCTCGCGCTTGGCCAGAATGGCGGCGGCCAGAATGATTGCGGCGGTGGAGTCCTTCGGGCTGAGCTCGAGCACCAGGTTCTTGAGATCGAGGGCTTCAATCTGCTCAACCACTGCACCTTGATGGGCCTGACCGGTGACCACCATGATGCGGTCTTCGCCAGACACTGGCGAGAGGCGATCCCAGGTGTCCTGCAGCAGGGTCTGTCCAGAACCAGTCAGGTCGTGCAGAAACTTTGGAGCAGATGCGCGAGACAGCGGCCAGAGGCGCGACCCCACTCCACCGGCTGGAATAACTACGTGGAAGCGCTCGATTGGATTGCGCGGTGTGCTCATAAGACAAAACGATAGTTGAATAGCCTGAATTCTGGCTAAAGCGATGCCTTAAGGGTTCTAGACTTAAGGACGGACTGTGCCCAAGGCCGGGCAGCCCCGTTCTAGGAGGAATTCAGTGCCTAAGATGCCTGCTGGCACCCTGTACCGCGGAAAAGTTGGAATGTGGTCGTGGGTACTGCACCGTATTACCGGTGTAGCTATTTTCTTTTTCTTGCTCGTGCACGTGCTCGACACCTCGCTGGTCCGAGTTAGCCCTGAGGCTTACAACTCCGTCATGGCCAGCTACAAGACCCTCATCATGGGTCTTGGCGAGATGGGTCTAGTAGCAGCAATCCTGTTCCACGCCCTCAACGGAATCCGCATCATCCTGGTTGACTTCTGGCGCAAGGGCACCAAGTACGCCAACGCCATGTTCTGGATTGTCATCATCGTCGCTGTGGTTCTGTTCGCCGGTTACGCACCGGTTCAGATCATCCACATGCTGAAGTACTAAGGGGCGGGAGAAAAATCATGGAAATCGTAATCGAGACTCCAAACAGCCCTCGCAAGCGCAAGGGCGCCAACTGGGAGAAGTACGGCTGGATGTACATGCGCATCAGCGGTGCTCTGCTGGTTGCACTGATCTTCGGTCACCTTCTGGTGAACATGGTTCTGCCTGAGGGCGGCGTGAAGGCAATCGACTTCGCATTCGTTGCCGGCAAGTGGGCCAACCCGTTCTGGCAGGCATATGACTGCCTGATGCTCTGGCTGGCCCTAATCCACGGCACCAACGGTATGCGCACCATCGTCAACGACTACGCCGAGAAGGCTGCGGTTCGCAAGACCCTGCAGATTGTGCTGCTGGTCACCTGTGTTGCCCTCATCATCTTGGGCACCCTGACCCTCACCACCTTCGATCCATGCATCGATCCAGCGGCTCACACCTACCTGCCTTCGATCTGCAAGTAAATAAGGAAAAAGATTGACCACCCCAAAGGTTCATAACCACCAGTACGACGTTGTAATTGTGGGAGCCGGCGGTGCAGGAATGCGCGCCGCTATCGAGGCTGGCCCACACGCCAAGACCGCGGTGATCTCCAAGCTCTTCCCAACCCGCTCCCACACCGGTGCAGCTCAGGGCGGCATGGCAGCCGCTCTGGCCAACGTTGAGGAAGACAACTGGGAATGGCACACCTTCGACACCGTTAAGGGTGGCGACTACCTGGTTGACCAGGACGCAGCTGAGATCCTCGCCAAGGAATCGGTGGATGCGGTGATTGACCTGGAGAACATGGGTCTTCCGTTCAACCGCACCCCGGACGGCAAGATTGACCAGCGCCGCTTCGGTGGCCACACCCGCGATCACGGCAAGGCCCCGGTTCGCCGCTCCTGCTACGCAGCCGACCGCACCGGTCACATGATTCTTCAGACTCTGTACCAAAACTGCGTCAAGCTGGGCATCGAGTTCTACAACGAGTTCTACGTGCTGGACCTGGTCATGACCAAGGTTGACGGCAAGGAGCGCCCTTCTGCGGTTGTTGCCTACGACCTGGCAACTGGCGAACTGCACGTCTTCCAGGCCAAGAGCATCATCTTTGCAACCGGTGGCTTCGGCAAGATCTTCAAGACCACCTCTAACGCCCACACCCTCACCGGTGACGGCGTTGGCATCATCTACCGCAAGGGTCTTCCGCTGGAGGACATGGAGTTTTACCAGTTCCACCCAACCGGTCTCGCCGGCCTGGGCATCCTGCTTTCCGAGGCTGCTCGTGGCGAGGGCGGAATCCTCCGCAACGCCTCGGGTGAGCGCTTCATGGAGCGCTACGCTCCAACCATCAAGGACCTGGCTCCGCGTGACATGGTGGCTCGCGCCATGGCCAACGAGGTGCGCGAGGGTCGCGGTGCTGGTCCACACAAGGACTACGTTCTGCTCGACCTCACCCACCTCCCACCAGAGGTCATCGACGCCAAGCTTCCGGACATCACCGAGTTTGCCCGCACCTACCTGGGTGTAGAGCCTTACACCGAGCCGGTTCCAGTGTTCCCAACCGCGCACTACGCCATGGGTGGTATTCCAACCAACATCAAGGCCGAGGTTCTCAGCGACAACGACACCGTTGTTCCTGGTCTCTACGCCGCCGGCGAGTGCGCCTGTGTTTCGGT
>JAGWUG010000118.1 GCA_028868555.1 Actinomycetales bacterium
CAAATTTTGGAGAGACGGAAATGAGCAACGAAACCCCGCGCGGTAACAATTTCGACCACTGGTTGGATAGTTACGCGGCGCGCGCGAACACCCTCTCGGTGTCCGAGGTTCGAGCGCTCTTTGCCGTGGTCTCCCGCCCCGAGGTTGTGTCGCTGGCCGGCGGAATGCCTTTCGTTTCGGCGCTGCCAAAGGAACTCATGGAGGCGTCCTTCGACTCCATGATGACCGAGCGCGGCAACTATGCGCTGCAGTACGGTGGCGGCCAGGGTGACCTGCGCCTGCGCGACCAAATCCGCGAGGTCATGGCGCTCGAGGGCATCCACGCCTCGGTGGAAGACATCGTCATCACCACCGGCAGCCAGCAGGGTCTGGACCTTCTGGGTGGTTTGTTCCTTGACGCCGGCGACGTGGTCCTGGCCGAATCGCCTTCCTACGTTGGTGCGCTGGGCATCTTCCGCCACTACGAGGCCCACGTGGAACACCTGCACACCGACCACGAGGGTCTGGACCCAGATGCCCTCGAGGCCTCCATCAAGCAGCTCAAGGCCGAGGGTCGCCGCATCAAGTTCCTCTATCTGGTGCCAAACTTCGGCAACCCATCGGGTGTGACCCTCACCGAGGAGCGTCGCCACCGAATCGTAGAGATCTGCCGCCGCGAACACATCCTGATTCTGGAAGACAACCCATACGGATTGCTCTACTTCGGCGAGAAGCCGCCGGTGGCAATGCGCTCGTACGAGGAAGACTGCGTGATCTACCTGGGATCGTTTAGCAAGATCCTGGCGCCAGGACTGCGCGTGGGCTACGTGCTTGCGCCGCCGGCAATCCGCGACAAGCTGGTGCTGGCCAATGAGTCCGCACTGCTGAGCCCAAGTACCTTCACCCAGATGCTCATCAGCGAGTACCTGGCCAAGAGCGACTGGCAGGGTCAGATCGACACCTTCCGCGGAATCTACCGCGAGCGTCGTGACGCCGCACTAGACGCGATGGCCGAGTACCTACCGCACCTGCACACCACCCGTCCAGACGGTGGTTTCTACCTCTGGGTAACCCTGCCGGAGGGCATTGACTCTAAGGCCATGCTTCCGCTGGCGGTTACCGAGCTGGTGGCTTACACCCCGGGAACCGCGTTCTACGCAAACGGTGGCGGCAAGAGCAATCTGCGCATTAGTTTCTGTTATCCAACCCCAGATAACATCAACTTAGGTATCAAGCGACTGGCCACGGTTATCAACCGCCAAGCCGAGTTGCTAGACACCTTCGGCGCTCGCTAGCCCGGCCGTTTCACGTGAAACCTTCTAAGGAGGACGTCATGATTCAAGGTATGAACCAGGAAGCCAACCTTCGAGTCTTGGTTTTGGCCGGCGGCATCTCGCATGAGCGTGATATTTCGCTAAAGAGCGGTCGCCGCGTTGCTGACGCGCTCACCGATGCCGGTGCCACCGTGGTAATCCGCGAGCCCGACGAAGACCTCTTCAAGCACATCGCCACGGACAATCCCGACGTGATCTGGCCGGTTCTGCACGGCGCCTCGGGCGAGGATGGCTCGCTGCGCGACATTCTCTCGCTCACCGGAGTTGCCTATGTTGGCGCCACCGCTGCCAGCGCACGTCTAGCCTGGGACAAGTCAATCGCCAAGATTCTCGTGGAACGTGCGGGTATCCAGACCCCAGCATCGTTGACCCTGCCTAAGGAGACCTTCCGCGAGCTGGATGCGGACCTGGTTTTGGAGCAGGTTGCCAAGCACATGACCTTCCCGGTGGTTGTTAAGCCCGCCCGCAGTGGATCGGCTCAAGGTGTGACCGTGGTTACCGACCCGGAGCATCTCAACCGCGCGATGGTTGACGCCTACGTTTACTGCGAGGTGGCCATCATCGAGCGCTTCGTGGCCGGAACCGAGCTTGCTATCTCCGTGATCAACGAGGGTGCCGGACCAATTGCTCTGCCAGCGGTGGAGATCGAGCCGACCCACGGCAAGTTCGGCTATGACGAGCGCGTGACCGCAGGTGACATCAACTACTACGTTCCTGCTCGCCTCGACCACCACATTTTGGAGAAGGCCGGCAAGCTCGCGGTTAAGGCTCATGAGGAATTGGGGCTTCGCCACCTGTCGCGAATTGACCTGATCATTGACGAGGCCGGAACCCCTTGGTTCCTCGAGGCAAATGTTGCCCCTGGAATGACTGAGACCTCGCTGCTGCCTCAGGCAATTTTGGCCACCAACGTGAGCCTGGGCCAGGTTTACCTTGGTCTGGTCAACGCCGCCAAGGCTGGTCGCGGGTAGTTTTCGCGGCTCTCCATTTGGGGGGTATTTTAACCCAAGATTTTGAGGGTTCTCCTCCACTAGTGCAGTGAAATGGAGCGTGTGCGAGCGGTTTTACTCCACTTTATTTTCTAGCGCGCTGAGAGCAGTTCTGCGGTGAAATTGGCGCTTGCCCGCCGCGCAAATCTCGCTGGTCGGCGCCAGAAATTGAAACTCGTGGCCGAGACGGCCGAAATTTAGTCGCGCTGGTAACCGATGATGTCGAGGATTCGATTTAGGTCGGCGACGGTGGCAAAGTCCACGGTCAGCTGACCCTTTTTCTTGCCGAGCGAGATCTTCACACCGGTGTTCAATTGGTCGCCCAGGCGCTCGGCAATTTCCGAAAGCAGGCTTAGGCGATTTCCCGGACGCGGCTTGGCCGTGGTTCCGCCGCCGGTTCCTGTTCCTTTGTCGAGCGAGACGCCCTCTTCGAGCGAACGAACCGAGAGGCCTTCGTTGATGGTCTTGCTGGCCCAGTAGATCATGCGAGCTTCATCCACCGCACCGAGGATGGCTCGAGCGTGACCGGCGGTGAGCACACCGGCGGCCACCTTGCGCTGAACTTCTGCAGGCAGGTTGAGCAGACGCAGGGTGTTGGTGATGCGCGGACGGCTGCGGCCGATGCGCTTGGCCAGCTCGTCCTGGGTAATACCAAAGTCTTCCAGCAGCTGCTGGTAGGCACTCGCCTCTTCCAGCGGGTTCAGGTCGCTGCGGTGCAAGTTCTCAAGCAGGGCGTCGCGAAGCATGTTCTCGTCTGCGGTATCGCGGATTACCGCTGGAATCTTGTCGAGACCAACCTCTTTCGAGGCGCGCAGGCGGCGCTCACCCATGATGAGCTCGTAGCGACGTTCGCCGTTCTCGTCAGGCAGCGGACGAACCACGATCGGCTGCAGCACACCAAGCTCACGGATGGAGTGAACCAGCTCGGCGAACGCCTCCGGCTCAAAGACGCTACGAGGCTGCCAGGGGTTAGGAACGATGGTGTTTAGGTCCAGATGTCCGAAACGCGCTCCTGGGACCGCCACGAGGTCGCTGGTGGCCGCCTGTCCCCCATCGGTGTTCTGGAAGAAGACGTCCATTGGGCGCTCTCCAGGGATTTCACTGGTGGGGATCAAAGCACCGATGCCGCGGCCGAGGCCGCCCTTCTTGGTTGCCATTTACGCTCCTCGGTTTGCGAGTTCGATGGCCGCTTCCAGGTAGGAGAGCGAGCCGGCCGAACGCTGGTCATAGCTAATTACTGGCTGTCCGAAGCTTGGTGCCTCGGATACGCGCACTGAACGCGGGATGACCGCGTTGAGAGTCTGGGCACCAAAGTGCTTGCGAACCTCTTCGGCCACCTGTGCGGAGAGGGTGGTGCGGGAGTCGTACATGGTGAGCAGGATGGTGCTGAACTTCAGCGAGCTGTTGAGGCCCTGCTGGATGCGCTTGATGTTTTCCTGCAGCTGCGACAGGCCCTCCAGCGCGTAGTACTCGCACTGGATTGGAACCAGAACCTCGGTGGCTGCGGTGAACGAGTTCACGGTGAGCACGCCGAGCGAAGGTGGGCAATCGATGAAGATGTAGTCCGGCTTCACCGGTGCGGAGTTCAAGAAGCCCTGGATGGCGTCGCGCAGGCGGTTGCTGCGGCTCACGCTATCGGT
>JAGWUG010000119.1 GCA_028868555.1 Actinomycetales bacterium
TGCCGCCCTGTGGGTAGAGTGCCTCGAGCTTCTCCAGGTTTACAACCTGGTACTCAACGCGGAATGGGTTCTTGAAGCCACGGAGCTTTGGAGTACGCATAACAAGACGAACGCCACCACCCTCGAAGCCTGGGCGAACCTGGTAACGAGCCTTAGTACCCTTGGTACCGCGACCCGAGGTCTTACCCTTGGATGCCTCACCACGACCAACACGGGTGCGCTCCTTCTTGGAGCCCGGTGCTGGACGGAGGTGGTGCAGCTTCAGAACCGAAACCTTCTCCTCAGCCTCTGCCTTCTTGGCAGCAGCCTTAGGAGCAGCCTTTGCAGGAGCCTTAGCAGCTGGAGCCTTGGCCTCAGCGGCTGGCTTCTCAGCCTTAGGAGCAGCAGCCTTAGCAGCGGCTGGCTTTGCAGCAGCGGCCTTAGGTGCAGCGGCAGCCTTTGGAGCTGCAGCCTTCTTCTCTGCGGCTGGCTTTGCAGCAGCCTTTGGAGCAGCAGCGGCCTTAGGGGCGGCTGCCTTCTTCTCTTCTGCCATTAGTCGATCTCCTCAACCTTGATGAGGTGTGCAACCGTGCGAACTAGACCGCGTACAACCTGGCTGTCGTCCTTGACGACGATGTCGCCAATGCGCTTCAGGCCCAGGGTGCGAAGGGTCTCGCGCTGGTTCGGCTTGCCACCGATTTCACTCTTGATCTGGGTTACCTTCAGACGTGCAGCCATTAGGCACCTACCTTAGCTTCGGCACGAAGTAGACGCGCAGGCGCTACCTCGTCCAGGCTCAGGCCACGGCGGGCGGCAACTGCACGAGGCTCTTCCAAGCCCTTGAGTGCCTCCACGGTGGCGTGGACGATGTTCAGGGTGTTGCTAGAACCGAGCGACTTGCTGAGCACGTCGTGGATTCCTGCACACTCGAGTACGGCGCGAACTGGACCACCGGCGATAACACCGGTACCAGCTGCGGCTGGGCGAAGAAGTACAACACCTGCAGCTGCCTCGCCCTGTACTGGGTGAGGAATGGTGCTGCCGGTACGTGGTACGCGGAAGAAGTTCTTCTTAGCGTCTTCTACACCCTTGGCGATTGCAGCAGGAACCTCGCGGCTCTTGCCGTAACCAACGCCAACCAGGCCGTTGCCGTCGCCGACAACTACCAGTGCGGTGAACGAGAAACGACGACCACCCTTAACAACCTTCGAAACACGGTTGATGGTGACGACGCGCTCTAGGAACTCGCTCTTCTTCTCTTCGCGCTCACGACGGTCGTTGCGTGGGCCACGCTCGCGGCTGCCACGACGGGCCTCGCGCTCGGTGCCCTCAGCGCCAGCGGTTGCTGCTGCGTCAGTTGCCTCAGTGGTAGTCACTTCAGTCTCCTTGATGTCGGCCATTAGAGAACCAGTCCTGCCTCGCGGGCGCCGTCAGCAACTGCTGCCACGCGACCTGCGTACTTGTTTCCACCGCGGTCGAATACAACCTCGGTAACGCCGGCAGCCTGGGCACGCTTTGCAACGAGCTGGCCAATCAGCTTGGACTTGTCGGTCTTGTTGTCGGCCGAGGCACGGAATTCCTTCTCCATGGTGCTTGCCGATGCCACGGTGATGCCCTTGGCGTCGTCAACTACCTGAACGAATACGTGGCGTGCCGAACGGGTTACGACCAGACGTGGACGCTCTGCCGAGCCAACGATCTTCTTGCGAAGACGGTCGTGGCGACGGGTACGGGCGGCAGACTTAGTCTTGCCGCGAGTCTTAGTGGTGAGACCCATTACTTCTTACCAGCCTTTCCGGCCTTGCGACGTACAACCTCGCCAGCGTAGCGAACACCCTTGCCCTTGTAAGGCTCTGGCTTGCGCAGCTTGCGAAGGTTGGCGGCAACCTCACCAACCTGCTGCTTGTCGATACCCGACACAGTCAGCTTGGTGTTGCCTTCAACGGTGAAAGTGATGCCCGCTGGGGCCTTCACGTAGATAGGGTGCGAGTAACCGAGGGCGAACTCGATGTCCGAGCCCTTTGCGGTTACACGGTAACCGGTACCAACGATCTCGATGCCCTTGGTGTAACCAGCGGTAACGCCGGTAACCAGGTTGGAGATCAGGGTACGGGTCAGACCGTGGAGCGACTTCGACAGACGCTCATCGTCTGGGCGGCTGACGACAACAGTGTTGTCCTCAACTGCAACGGTGATAGGTGCAACAACGGTGTGGCTCAGCGAACCCTTAGGGCCCTTAACCGAGACAACGTTGCCATCAATCTTTACCTCGACGCCGGCTGGAACCGGGATCGGGAGCTTTCCAATACGGGACATCTTTGATTACCAAACGTAGGCAACGACTTCGCCGCCTACTCCCTTCTTGGCTGCCTGGCGATCGGTCAGAAGACCGCTCGAGGTGGACAGGATGGCGATGCCGAGGCCGCCGAGAACGCGAGGAAGCTCGTTTGCCTTCGCGTAAACGCGAAGACCAGGCTTGCTCACACGCTTGATGCCGGCGATGGCACGCTCACGGTTTGGGCCGAACTTGAGCTCAACGGACAGGGTCTTACCGACCTCTGCGTCCTTGACCTCGAAGCCAGCGATGTAGCCCTCAGACTTGAGGATCTCTGCGATGTTGCCCTTCAGCTTGCTGTGAGGCAAGTTGATGGTCTCGTGGTACGCAGAGTTGGCATTGCGCAGTCGGGTCAGAAAATCTGCAACCGGGTCTGTCATTGTCATTGTTGTTTGTACCTTCCTCGGGTGGTTTCCAGACGCTTTACAAGCGAAGGGACCTTCTCGATGATTGTTAGTTGGTCTTGAATGGGAAGCCAAGCGCGGTTAGAAGCGCCTTGCCCTCGTCGTTGTTCTTGGCGGTGGTAACCACGGTGATGTCCATACCGCGTGGGCGGTCGATGGAGTCCTGGTTGATCTCGTGGAACATGGTCTGCTCGTTGAGGCCGAAGGTGTAGTTTCCGTTACCGTCAAACTGGTTGCCGTTGAGACCGCGGAAGTCACGGATACGTGGCAGGCTCAGGTTGAGCAGGCGGTCCAGGAACTCCCACATGCGGTCGCCGCGCAGGGTTACGTGAGCACCGATTGCCTGACCCTCGCGCAGCTTGAACTGTGCGATGGACTTGCGTGCCTTGTTAACCTGTGGCTTCTGACCGGTGATGGCAGTGAGGTCCTTGATGGCGTGCTCGATGAGCTTGCCGTCCTTGGCTGCCTCACCAACACCCATGTTCACAACAATCTTGGTGAGAGTTGGAACCTGGTGTGGGTTGCTGAAACCGAAGTCTGCAGTCAGCTGAGCGATGATCTCGGCCTTGTACTTTTCCTTCAGGCGTGGCTGAATCTTGGTAGCTACTTCAGTCATTAGATGTCCTTACCCGACTTCTTTGCCACGCGGATACGGTTGATCTTTGCGACGCCGTTCTTGGTGACGGTCTCCAGACGAACACCCAGACGGGTGGCCTTCTTGGTCTCTGGGTCTACCAGAGCAACGTTGGAGATGTGGATGGCTGCCTCAGCGGTCTCGATGCCACCAGTCTTGGTGCCACGGTCGGTCTGAGCAACCTTCTTGTGCTTGGTGACGAGGTTGATGCCCTCAACGATGACGCGGTCACCGTTTACCGAGAGAACGCGACCGGTCTTACCCTTGTCGCCGCCACGCTCGGCCTTGCCACCAGTGATGACGACTACGAGGTCGCCCTTCTTGATGCTTGCCATGATTAGATAACCTCCGGTGCCAGCGAGATGATCTTCATGAACTTCTTGTCGCGCAGCTCACGGCCAACTGGGCCGAAGATGCGAGTGCCCTTAGGCTCTCCGTCGTTCTTGATGATTACTGCGGCGTTCTCGTCGAACTTGATGTACGAGCCGTCTGCGCGACGGGTCTCCTTAGCGGTACGAACCACTACGGCCTTGACTACGTCACCCTTCTTGGCGTTTCCACCTGGGAT
>JAGWUG010000120.1 GCA_028868555.1 Actinomycetales bacterium
TGGTCGCGAGAACCACAAGATGATGCTCGACCACTACCAGCAGACCAAGAACCTGCTGGTGAGCTACTCGGAAGACGCCCTCGGTTTCTTCTAAACCCGGATTCAACCAAAACACCGATGGGTGGGGGCACGCGCTTCCGCCCATCGGTGGCTTAAGCCGCTACGGCAAGACCTGCCAGAGGAGTAACCTGCAACCATGAGCGTTTACGCAACCCTGCCAAAGCGGGTGGAAACCACCGAGGTGGCAAACGAACTGCTGCGCAAGCTGGCCGCCATTCACGGCCCGCTGATGTTCCACCAGTCCGGAGGTTGCTGTGACGGCTCCGCGCCAATGTGCTACCCGGCTGGCGAATTCAGGGTTGGCGGGGCAGACGTACTGCTCGGCGAGCTGGAGATCGACGGCATCCCAGACGCCATCAAAGTCTGGATTTCGCTAGAACAGTTTGAGTACTGGAGTCACACCGCAATTTCCATTGATGCGGTTCCTGGCAGGGGAGCGGGTTTCAGCATTGAGACACCCGAAGGCATGCGCTTCATCATCCGCTCGCGGGTCTTCACCGATTCCGAGGCAATTGAGCTGGCCGGAAAGCCGCTGCTGCTGGGCTCGGGCGAAGAGAAGCTGATCGTTTAGTTAGCCGCGGTCGGCTCTAGTAGCCGAAGCTGCCCTTGGCTGGTTCCAGGGCAATGAGCAGAATGCCGGTCCAGTGGCAGAGGAATGCGGCCACTGTGAAGGCATGGAACACCTCGTGGAAGCCAAAGTGCTTTGCATCCTTGCCCGGCCACTTGAAGGCGTAGGCGGCGGCTCCCAGTGAGTAGAGCAGACCGCCAGCCAGGATCAGAATCATCATCGGTGCGTTGGCATTCATGAAATCAACTACAAAGCCCAGAGCCACCCAGCCCATGCCGATGTAGATGGGAACGTAGAGCCAGCGCGGGGCGTTGATCCAGAAGACGCGGAAGCCGATGCCAAGCACGGCCGTACTCCAGATGATGATCATCAGAAGCAGTGCCTTGTCTTTGGGCAGGGCGAGCCAGGTGATAGGCGTGTAGGAGCCGGCGATCAAAAGCAGGATGTTGGCGTGGTCGATGCGCTTGAGAATCTTTTTAGTGCGTGGCTTCCAGTTGAACCGGTGATAGAGCGCAGAGTTACCGAAAAGCAGGATGGAACTGGCGAAGAAGATGGAGCTAACGGCCTTGGCGGGAACGCCGTTTGCCAGCACGATAAGGACAATTCCGGCGGCAATCACGATGGGCAGAACGCCGGTGTGAATCCAACCGCGCCACGATGGGCGGCGCTCGGTAACCACTGGGATTGGACGAGTTGAGAAGTCGTTAAATGCCAGGTGCGGAAGGTCGTCGCCGGTGGGGTTAGTCACAAGCCCAGCCTACCTAAATCAGCCAGTTTGACTCAGCGGGAGGCGATAGAGTTTGCCTATGCGCAACCTGATTTACAGCCTGTACGAGAAGCGACTCTCGTCCAAGATTACGGGGGCTGAGGCGCGCACCGACCTCCCCAAGCATGTTGCCGTCATGTTGGATGGCAACCGCCGTTGGGCCAAGGTCCGTCAGCTCTCCAAGGCCGCGGATGGCCACGCCGCTGGAGCGCAAAAGATTTTCGAATTCCTGGGGTGGTGTGACGAACTCGGCATCGAGGTGGTCACTCTCTATCTGCTAAGCACCGACAATGTTCGCAACCGCGAAGCGGCCGAACTATCGGACCTGCTGCAAATCATCGGTGGACTTGCCGACGACCTGGCCGACAAGGGCAACTGGCGCATGCGCCTAATGGGTGTGCGTGAGCTGTTGCCGCCGGCCCTGCTGGAACGACTGCAGGCGGCCGAGGTTGCAACCGTGGACCGTCCGGGCACTCAGGTGAACCTGGCCATCGGCTACGGTGGCCGCAATGAGATTGTGGATGCCGTGCGTGACATTCTGCGCGAGCGTGCCGACAAGGGTGAGAGCGCGGGTCAGATTGCCGACGAGCTGACTCCGGAGCTGATCAGCGCTCACCTCTACACCGGCGGTTTGCCAGACCCAGACCTCATCATTCGCACCAGCGGAGAGCAGCGCCTCAGCGGCTTCCTGCTTTGGCAGAGCGCCAGCAGCGAGCTCTACTTTGAAGAAGCGCTGTGGCCAGACTTCCGCAAGGTTGACTTCCTTCGCGCGCTTCGCGCCTACGAGTCGCGCCACCGTCGTTTCGGGGCTTAATCACCTGTTTTGATGGCGCCTCGGCGGCATCGGTGACCAATAGTTATTTCCACTTAGTAAACATTCCCTGATTCGGGCGTGTCGGTTGTGGATATCTCCGCATATCCGTGGATACCTTAACGACATAGGTCACGGATGATCGGGGAAACACATGGCACAAGCCACCAACAGCACCAAGTCCGCTTCTAGCAAGGCTGCAAAGCCAACCGCTAAGGAGACCAGCCCCGAGATTGAGACGAAGGTAAGAACCTTCATTCTCGACACCTCGGTTTTGCTGAGTGACCCACGTGCACTGTTCCGGTTTGCGGAGCACGAGGTGGTGTTGCCAATCACCGTAATCACCGAGCTTGAGAAGAAGCGCAACGACCCTGAGATCGGCTACTTCGCTCGCCAGGCCCTGCGTCACCTAGATGACCTGCGCGAGGCCCACGAGCGTCTCGACTTCCCAATCCAGATTGGCGACAAGGGCGGAACCATCCGCATCGAGCTCAACCACACCGACCAGTCGGTGCTGCCTTCGGGCTTCCAGCTGGGTGACAACGACTCTCGCATCATCGCCTGTGCCTTCAACCTGCGCAACGAGGGCTTCGATGTGACCGTGGTCTCCAAGGACCTTCCGATGCGCCTCAAGGCCGCTGCTCTCGGCATGGGTGCTGAGGAGTACCGCGCCGAGCTGGCTCGCGAGGTGGGCTACACCGGCGTTGCCGAGATTGGCCTTAGCCCAGAGCAGATGAGCGACCTCTACGACCGCGAGGTCATCGAGCACCCCGAAGCTAAGAATTTCCCAACCAACACAGGTCTGATTCTTGGTTCCGCTCGCGGTGGAGCCCTGGGTCGCGTAACCAGCGACAAGCAGATTCGCCTAGTTCGCGGACACAGCGAGGTGTTTGGGGTTCACGGCCGCAGCGCCGAGCAACGCCTCGCCATCGACCTCCTGCTCGACCAAGAGGTGGGCATTGTTTCCCTCGGTGGTAAGGCCGGTACCGGTAAGAGCGCTCTGGCTCTGGCGGCCGCCATGGAGTCGGTCATGGAGCGTCGCCAGCAGAAGAAGATTCTCGTCTTCCGCCCGCTCTACGCAGTTGGCGGGCAGGAGCTGGGCTACCTGCCAGGTTCCGAGTCCGAGAAGATGGGCCCATGGGGTCAGGCAGTGTTTGACACCCTCAGCGCCATCTGCTCCAAGGAAGTTATTGAGCACGTACAGGACCGCGGAATCCTCGAGGTTCTGCCGCTTACCCACATCCGTGGTCGCAGCCTGCACGACAGCTTTGTGATTGTTGATGAAGCCCAGAGCCTGGAGCGCAACGTTCTCCTCACCATGCTCAGCCGCATCGGCCAGAACAGCCGCGTAGTGCTCACCCACGACGTTGCCCAGCGCGACAACCTACGCGTTGGCCGCCACGACGGAATTGCCGCAGTAGTTGAGGCACTCAAGGGCCAGAGCCTGTTCGGACACGTCACCCTGACTCGTTCCGAGCGTTCGGCAATCGCAGCGCTGGTCACCGATCTCCTCGACGTCTAGTCTTCGGGGTTTCGGCCCAAAAGGTTGAGGGCGCCGGCAGGCGCATCGGTGGTTAGGATTGGGGCATGACCCGCTCTGATGTGGCCCAGATCACCGATGCCGGTGTGGCCAAGCTGATTGACAACTACTTTGAGGCCCTGTGGAC
>JAGWUG010000121.1 GCA_028868555.1 Actinomycetales bacterium
TATTTGGGGCGGTGTGTTACGAAGTTTCTTGTAAATCCAAAGGATTTGGGTACTTTACGGGTGGAACTTCACCCTTTTCGAAGCGGCTCAACACTCCCCCGGGAATTTCCTCTCGGGTGAGAGCAAAAACCATATGGTCGCGCCAGGCACCATTGATGTGAATGTAGCGCTGTTTGAGGCCCTCATAGCGGAAACCGAGCTTGGCAACAACGCGCAAGCTAGCCGCGTTCTCGGGACGAATGTTGATTTCAACTCGGTGCAGGCCAACCACGTTCATTAGGTAGTCGGTAACCAGAGCAACCGCGGTTGGCATGATGTTGCGGCCGGCAACCGCCGGGATGATCCAGTAGCCAATCACCGCGTTACTCATTGAGCCGTGCAGGATGTTGGCAACGTTCAACTGCCCAACCACCTCGCCCTGGTACTCAATCAGGAAAGGCAGGCCGCTCTGGTCATCGTGAGCGCGAAGAAGGCCGCGAATCATGCCGCGAACATCAAACGAATTTGGGGAGTATGGACTGGTGGCTTCCCATGGGCGGAGCCAGGCTCGGTTCTCCATCAGCAGCGCCTCGAGCTTGCGATGATCTCGCATTCGCACTAGGCGAAGTTTGATTTCGCCAGAATGCAGCGCGAATGAGTGAGGCATGGTGTCAAAATTAGTGGCATGAGCCCAGCCGACGCGTCGAATGCCAAAAAGTTACTTCGCGCTCAACTGTCAGCGGCTCGCCACGAACTGGTTCGCCACCCAGACGTTGCGCAGGGCCTGGAGCGCCAGCTGCTCGGCTTGATTCACCACCTGGGCGCCAAGATCGTTGCGGCGTACCTGCCGTTTGGCACCGAGCCCAACATTTACCAGTTTGTGACCGGTTCCGCGGGCCACGGAGTGCGCCTGATCATGCCGGTCTCTCACCCGGACGGCTCGCTACGCTGGGTGCACTACACGGGTGAAAGCGCGCCAGGCATCTTCGGTTTTGATGAGCCCGTTGGTCCACCGGCCGCCCTCACCGATGCCCAGCTGATCCTGATTCCTGCCAGCGCCGTGGACAACCGAGGAAATCGCCTCGGCAAGGGCAAGGGCTTTTACGATGTTGCGCTGGCGGATGCATCGGTGACCGCACCGGTGGCCGCGGTGGTTTACGACAGCGAAGTTTTGGACGATATTCCGGTGGAAGACCACGATCAGCCGGTTGGGTTTGTTGTGACGCCAAGCCGACTCATTGAGATTGGCTAAAATTTACCTGCTATGCCTACCTACTCTTACAAGTGCAAGAACTGCTCCCACGCCTTTGACGTGCAGCAGTCCATCAGCGACAAGGCCCTGACCGAGTGCCCTGACTGCAAGGGCGAACTGACCAAGGTGTTCGGTGTTGGCAGCGTGACCTTCAAGGGTTCGGGCTTCTACAAGACCGATAGCGCCAGCGGTTCGGGTGCCAGCAAGGGCTCAGACTAACCCCAGTGCGGCGGCTTGTCCTGCTTTAGGCGAGCGTCATTAGCCCCCGATGCACCACCATTGCGGTTGTGATCGCCCCAGGCGGCATCGGTGTCTTCAAACTTCACTTCATCTTCAAACAGCGACTGCGAGCGGTTGTAAATCTTCATGCCCAGCTGTTCGGCCAGGTCGCGGGCGAAACGCTCCGGATCAGCAAAAAGCTCGAAGGCATGAACTCGCTTCAGCTTCCAACCCAGTGCCTGAATCAGGCGCGGACGCAGGTTGATCTCCTGCCCCAAGTCCTTGCCGGTGATGGACCAGTCCGGTTGCAGCTCCACGGCCTGATTTCCGTAGGAGGCAATCATGGTGAGGTTCTGACCAAAGTCTGACTTCACAGTCACGCCCAGCTTGCGCAGGCGAACCGCTAGGTCCTTGAGCATCGGGTCGGTGTCAATATCCTCCGATGCCGGCTCCACGCGCACTCCACCGGTGAGCAGGTCACGCAGGTGTGCCATGCCGTTGGTGGCATCGGTGGGAATGTCCTTCTCGGCGAAGCAGCTGAGCACGGTGATCTGCTTGCGGGCCGAGACCAGCAGGTTGGCCAGGTAGCGGCGGCCGTTTGGCATGGTCAGGTCGCCAAGGTCGGATGGCACGGTGCCGCGCGGCGACTTTCCGTAACCAACGCTGAAGATGATGTGGTCGGCAACCCGGTGGCTCAGGCTGCTCAGAGTTGAGATCTCAAACTTTTCGCGGCCGTGGCCCTCGAAGAACTCAACCAGGTGCTGGCGCTTCTTGAGGCCGGCGAAAACGGCGGTGCGAACGCGGTCGGCGTGCATGGCGCTGGCAGTTGCGAACAGGAGCGAGTCCTCCGGGTGCCAGAGCGCGTGGTTGTAGATGAGGTCCACGGCCTTTTCGACCTCGGCGTCCAGGCTCTGGTTGGCGCCCGCAATGCTGCTGCTGGCGTTGGAGCCAGTGCCAATCTTTTCAACCACGATGTGAGAGTTGCCCCAGTAGTCATCGGCGGAAGGCTCGAAGACAATGCGGTTTTGGTAGAACTCGCGGTTGATGAAGCCGCCGAGAATCTGGCCGGTGGTGCGATAGCTGCGACGCAACACCTCGGAGCCAAAGCTGCCGGCAACCACGCTAAGCGCGCTCGGTGAAGAGACTTCGCGACCGAGCGGGATCGGCCGAGCTTCAATCTCAAAGCCGGCTGGCGCCGCGATGGCATCGTCGCCAAAAGCAATAACCTGAGGCGCGCGCAACAGGCCGCTCAGATTCTCGGCAATCGAAGTTCCGGCGGCATCAAGCAGGATTACGGTGTCGAAGCGCTCACCCTTGGTGAGAATCTCGGCCACCTCGTACGGGCTCATAGCCAGGTTTGGTGCGAGGTTGGCCATGATGTGTGGAGCAGCATCCAGGAGCTCACGCATGGTGGCGCGGCCGCCCTTGAGGGCCAGCTTGAGCGCGCTGGCTTCTACCGCGTGACCGGTAATGTCGCTGCGCCAGAGTTCGCCCAACTGGCTGGCCAGGTTGGAGCGGTTCTCCAAGAGAACGGCATCGCTGGCTGCGCGGAATCTGTCCTCAAGCTGGTTTAGCTCTGAAACAGACTTACCGAAGACGGCTGGATTGTGCTCGGCCAGGTACTCGAGGGACGACTGCCACCAGGCCAGGTCGAACTCGCTCGCCAGGTGCTCGCGGCTCACGTGCAGGCGGGCCAGATCGCGCATGAGGTCTTCAAGTCCTCGGGCACGAAGGTCGTTGGCAACCATCGCACGCTCGCCCAGGTTCTCGAGCGCGCCGGTGTCTTCCACCAGCGAGTTGAGCTTGGCTGCGAGCTTGTCCAGCGGCAGGTCAACCAACTGAGGTTCGGTCGACTTTGGGTCGAGGTGGCGCTGCAGGCCATCGAGGTCGGAAACCAAAGCCTGATAGGTCACCAGCGCATCGTTGATGCCCTGAGGCACCGCCGGCGGCTTGAGACCCAGAGAGTAGCGCTGCCAGGCCTCGCGCTGCTCTTCGATGGAGCGGAGGCTGGCGTTGATGTCTGCCACGTGCATGCCTGGGCGAACGAATTCCTTGGCCAGTTTCTTGAGGCGGCGACGGGTTCCACCACTCATCTCACCCTTGCCCTTGCGAGCCGAGGTGGCGGCAATGACTTCGGTGAGGCCGCGGTCAAACACCGACGGAACGAAGCGATCGAGGCTCTCGCGGATGCCAGCGAACAGGCGCAGGTAGGAGCCGATTTCGGCAACCGAGGTGGCCGGACGGAACTCCACGGTGGCGATGTACTCGGCCAACTTCTGGCTGAGGTTTGGGAAGGTGTCATCGCGCAGGCGCTTGGCTACGGCAATGGCGGCGTCAACCGCGGCTGGATTCTCGAAACGGGCCTGGAACCAAGCCGAGTCCTGCGGACCGTACTTGAACTCACCCAGCTCGTA
>JAGWUG010000122.1 GCA_028868555.1 Actinomycetales bacterium
CGCATTGGAACGGCTACTCGACGCAGGGTGACCAGCGCCTTGCGAAGTTTGTAGGACCGCTTCTGAATCTCGTTGGCGTGGTCTTCCTCGTTATCGAAGAGCAGGTCTTCCAGTTCGTCCACCTCTACGTCCAGATGCTCAACCACTTCGAAGTAGCCGTCAACCAGAACGTCGAGGAATCCCCAGAGCAAGAATGCAACGCCATGCTCGGCCAGCGAGGCCGAGTCATCCCAGCGCTTGGTGACAACCCCGAAATCAAAGTCGTCCTGGTCGCGAACGGTGATTACGGCATAAGGGGTAACGAAAACCGAGAACTCGTAGGTCTGCAATTCGTCGGAAACCGGCTCCCACTTGCCCGCGTAGGCGTTGATGAAGAGGTGGCTCGGATAGTGCTCTAGCTTGGCGCGCTGGCGCCCTTTGAGGGCATCCTCAATGGCTAGCGGGTGGAGTCCAAGCTCCTGGCCAAGCAGTTCTAGCTCACTCGGGGTTGGGTCAATCAGGTCAACCCAAATGGCGGTCTTGCGCTTGCGCTTGAAGTTCTTTAGGTTTCCCAGCGTGACATCGGCGTCAACCAGGATTCCATCCACATAGACACGGCTCTGCTGCATGGCTAAATCCTAGGGTGCCAAGGTGTCTCAAACCCTCCCAAACCCCGTCAGAATCAGGCACTTTAAGGTTTAGACTTAAACAATGCCTAGCAATATGAAGCCTCGTAGTCACGTTGTCACCGATGGTATTGAGCGCGCTGCCGCTCGCGGAATGCTCCGCGCAGTTGGCATGGGCGACGAAGACTGGGAGAAGCCACAGATTGGTGTGGCCAGCTCCTGGAACGAGGTAACCCCTTGCAACCTTTCGCTGGACCGTCTCGCTGACGCCGCCAAGCAGGGTGTTCACGCCGCTCACGGCTACCCACTCGAGTTCGGAACCATCTCGGTTTCGGACGGTATCTCTATGGGCCACGAGGGCATGCACTTCTCCCTGGTTTCCCGTGAGGTAATCGCCGACTCGGTTGAGACCGTGATGCAGGCCGAGCGCCTCGACGGCTCGGTTCTGCTGGCCGGCTGTGACAAGTCGCTCCCGGGCATGCTCATGGCAGCCGCCCGTCTCGACCTCGCATCGGTGTTCCTGTACGCCGGTTCCATTGCCCCAGGTTGGGTAAAGCTCACCGATGGCACCGAGAAGCAGGTGACCATCATCGATGCCTTCGAGGCCGTTGGTGCCTGCAAGGCCGGCAAGATGAGCATGGAAGACCTCGACCGCATCGAGCGCGCAATCTGCCCTGGTGAGGGAGCCTGTGGCGGTATGTACACCGCTAACACCATGGCCGCCGCAGCCGAGGCTCTCGGCATGAGCCTCCCTGGCTCGGCTTCCCCTGGCTCGGCCGACCGCCGCCGCGACGTTTGGGCACACCGCTCGGGTGAGGCAGTGGTCAACCTGATCGCTAAGGGCATCACCGCTCGTCAGATCCTCACCAAGAAGGCCTTCGAGAACGCCATTGCCGTGACCATGGCATTCGGTGGTTCCACCAACGCCGTACTTCACCTTCTGGCAATCGCTCGCGAGGCCGAGGTTGACCTGCAGCTCGACGACTTCAACCGCGTAGCCGACAAGGTTCCACACCTCGGCGACCTAAAGCCATTCGGCCAGTTCGTTATGGCCGACGTTGACCGCATCGGTGGCGTTCCAGTTCTGATGAAGGCTCTGCTAGACGCAGGCGTACTGCACGGCGACGCCCTTACCGTTACCGGTAAGACCCTGGCCGAGAACCTGGAGGGCATCAACCCACCAGACCCAGACGGCAAGATCATCCGCGCCATCAACGACCCAATCCACAAGACCGGTGGCATCGCGGTTCTCCGCGGAACCATGGCTCCTGAGGGTGCAGTTGTGAAGACCGCCGGCTTCGACCTAGAGACCTTCACCGGTCCAGCCCGCGTCTTCGAGCGTGAGGCCGCCGCAATGGAGGCTCTCACCGAGGGCAAGATCAGCGCCGGCGACGTAGTGGTTATCCGCTACGAAGGCCCTAAGGGCGGTCCTGGAATGCGTGAGATGCTCGCCATCACCGGCGCAATCAAGGGTGCAGGTTTGGGCAAGGATGTTCTACTATTGACTGACGGACGATTCTCAGGCGGCACAACCGGCCTGTGCATCGGCCACATTGCGCCAGAAGCCACCGAAGGTGGCCCAATCGCGCTAGTCCGCGATGGAGACTTGATTCGAGTCGACATCGCAGCTCGTTCGCTCGAACTACTCGTTGAGCCAGAAGAGTTGGAAGCCCGTAAAGCAAACTGGGCACCCCTTCCACCGCGCTATACCCGTGGCGTGCTCGCGAAGTACTCGCGTCTCGTATCCTCCGCTTCCGAAGGTGCGTACTGCGGCTAGTTCGTTCCACTAATCGTTTTCACGTTTTAGCAACGAGGTTTATTCATGTCCAATGAAGTTCTCACCGGTGCTCAGGCGATCATCCGATCGCTAGAGATGCTCGGTATTGAGCACGTCTTTGGGTTGCCAGGTGGCGCAATTCTGCCTACCTACGACCCACTGATGGACTCCAAGAAGATTCGTCACATTCTGGTTCGTCACGAGCAGGGTGCCGGTCACGCTGCCGAGGGTTACGCGAGTGCCTCGGGCAAGCTCGGTGTCTGCATCGCCACTAGCGGTCCTGGTGCCACCAACCTGGTAACCGCAATCGCCGATGCCTACCTCGACTCGGTTCCACTGCTGGCCATCACCGGCCAGGTTGGTTCCCACCTGATTGGAACCGACGCGTTCCAAGAGGCAGACATCGTTGGCATCACCATGCCAATCACCAAGCACTCCTTCCTGGTTTCTAACGCCGCAGACATCCCAGAGACTCTGGCTGCCGCGGTTCTGATTGCAACCACCGGCCGTCCAGGTCCGGTTCTGGTTGACATCACCAAGGATGCCCAGCAGGGCAAGGCTCCGTTTGTTTGGCCGCCAAAGATTGAGCTCCCTGGCTACAAGCCGGTGACCAAGCCGCACGGCAAGCAGATTTCGGCAGCCGCCGCAATGATTCTCGAGTCCAAGAAGCCGGTTCTCTACGTTGGTGGAGGCGTGGTTCGCGCCGGTGCCCGCGCCGAGCTGGCCAAGCTGGCCGAACTAACCGGAGCACCAGTGGTCACCACCCTGATGGCTCGCGGCGCCTTCCCAGACAGCAACCCGCAGAACCTGGGTATGCCTGGCATGCACGGAACCGTTCCTGCGGTTACTGCTCTTCAGAAGGCCGACCTTCTGATCACCCTGGGTGCCCGTTTCGACGACCGCGTAACCGGTGACGCCAAGAGCTTTGCTCCAAACGCCAAGGTCATTCACGTTGACATCGACCCAGCCGAGATCGGCAAGATCCGTTTCGCCGATGTTCCAATCGTGGGCGACGCCAAGGAAGTAATCACCGAACTGAACGCGGAGCTCAACTCCTCGCTCGGCGGCAAGAAGCCAGACCTCAAGGACTGGTGGCAGTTCCTCAACGGACTGGTTACTCGCTACCCACTCGGTTACTCGCCTGCCACCGATGGCAAGCTCACCCCGCAGCACGTGATCCAGCGCATCGGTGAATTGAGTGGCCCAGAGGCCATTTACGCCGCCGGCGTTGGCCAGCATCAGATGTGGAGCGCTCAGTTCATCAAGTACGAGCGTCCAAACGCCTGGCTCAACTCGGGTGGTGCCGGAACCATGGGTTACTCGGTTCCAGCCGCCATGGGTGCCAAGGTTGCACAGCCTGAGCGCCTTGTTTGGGCTATTGACGGCGACGGTTGCTTCCAGATGACCAACCAGGAGTTGGCCACCTGCACCATCAACAACATTCCAATCAAGGTTGCAATCATCAACAACTCTTC
>JAGWUG010000123.1 GCA_028868555.1 Actinomycetales bacterium
CCGCCACTAGTTGGCCACCTTCTTGGCGATGTCCTTGCGGTAGTGCGAGCCCTCAAGCTTGATGTGGCCGATGGCCTCGTAGGCGTGCTTGCGGGCATGCTCAAAGTTCTTGCCGATGGCAACGACGCTCAGCACGCGACCGCCGGTGGCAACCAGGTGATCCCCGTCCTGAACGGTAGCTGCATGGCACACCTCAACACCCTCAACCGCGGCCGCGTGGTGCAGGCCATGAATCGGGCGGTTAGGCGCGGCCTTGTCTGGGTAGCCCTCCGATGCCAGCACAACGGTGATTGCTACCTCGTCGGTGAAGATTGGGTCCGGAGCGGTCTCCAGGTTGCCGGTGGCGGCGGCACGAAGCAGGCCGGCCAACGGGGTGATGAGGCGGCGAAGCACAACCTGAGTCTCTGGGTCGCCGAAGCGGGCGTTGAATTCAATGACGCGGATACCGCGCTTGGTGACGATTAAGCCGCAGTAGAGCAGGCCGACGAAAGGCTCGCCCAGGCGGGCAAGCTCGTCGATGGTTGGCTGGGCGACTGTGCGCTGAACTTCTTCAACGAATCCAGCTGGCAGCCAAGGCAGCGGGCTGTAGGCGCCCATGCCACCGGTGTTTGGACCCTCGTCGTGGTCGTAGGCACGCTTGAAGTCCTGAGCAGGGGTCAGTGGAACCACATTCTTGCCATCGGCCAGGAAGAACAGCGAAACTTCTTCGCCGTCGAGGAATTCTTCAACCAGGATGCCCATGTCGATGAACTTGGCTGCGTGCTCCAGAGCGGCCTTGCGGTCGCTGGTCACGATTACGCCCTTGCCCGCTGCCAGGCCGTCGGCCTTCACAACGTATGGTGCGCCGAAGTCGTCGAGGGCTGCCTCAACCTCTTCCATGGTGCTGCACTCGTGGGCCATGCCCGTTGGAACATCGGCCGCGGCCATGATCTCCTTGGCAAAGCTCTTGGAACCCTCCAGGGCGGCGGCCTTCTGGGAAGGTCCGAATACTGGAATTCCGGCGGCGCGGAGGGCATCGGAGACGCCAGCAACCAGCGGAGCCTCTGGGCCAATGATGCAGAGTTCAAACTTTTCTACGGTGGCGTAGGTGGTGACCGCAGCTGGGTCGTTGGCGTTCAGCGGAACGCAGGTCACGTCCTGGGCGATTCCGGCGTTGCCGGGGGCGCAAACAATTTCGGCGGCAGGAGTGCCGGTGCGAATGAGTGCTTTAACAATTGCGTGCTCGCGTGCGCCCGAGCCAAGAACGAGAATCTTCACCCCTCAAGTTTAAAGGGGAGTGGGGTTACGCGGTTACGGGCAGTTGCCTAGGCGGCCACCGGCAGCGTGAGCCGGAACACCGCTCCACCGGAAGGCGTGGCGTTCTCCAGGCAGGCCAACTTGCCGCCGTGGGCCTCCGCCAGGGCTCGTGAAATTGCCAACCCAAGGCCGGAGCCTCCGCGCGAGCGATCGCGGGCGGTATCCAAACGCACAAACCGGCCGAAGATGCTCTCCCGATATTCGGCGGGAACGCCGGGTCCATCATCGGTGACCGTGACCAGCCAGCTCTTGCCGCTGCGCGAGGTTTGGATTGCAATGGTCTGGTCGGTCCAGCGGTTGGCGTTGCTGAGCAGGTTAGTGAGAATCTGCTGGATGCGCTCCGGGTCGGCCTGCACCCAGGTCTCACCTGCTTTGTCCTCCAACGTCACCGCGTAGTCACTACCAATGGCAAAACTGTCCACCACGCCCTGAAGAATGCGGCTCACATCAACCCGCTGCTTCACCACTTCGCGCTCGGCTAGTTCGGCCACATCCAGCTGAGCGGCCAGGGTCAAATCTCCAACGATGCGCCCGGCACGCCTGCCGTCACGCACCACGGCCATGGCGGTTTCTTCCGCGAGAGTGCGGGTAGCTGCGGCGGTGCGCTTACCCAGGCTCACCTCACGCATCAGATTGTCGGCTGCGGCCACCATCGAGCTGACCGGACTGCGAAGTTCGTGGGCCACATCGGCGCAGAGTTGGCGGAGTCGTTCCTCGGCCAATCGGGCTCGGTGAAGAGAACTCTCGAGGGCATCCAGCATCTTGTCGAATGCAACCGCGGTCTTGCCCAGCTCGGTGTTGGGGTCTTCCACTTCGAGTCGTTGGCCGAGTTCGCCATCGGTGATTTTCATGGCCAGCGAAGTCATGTCATTGAGCGGCCGCAGGGCAACACCCGTTACCGCACGCAGGGCCAACACCAAAACAATGAGAGCCACGATGATGGTTGGCACACCGATGGCCAGAATCTGCCCGTAGATGTCAAAGGTGCTGAGGTTCAGGGTGGCGACCGTCACGGTTGCGCCAGTCTTGGGCAGCACCTCGCTGACGCTGTAGTAGTTGTTGTCCTTGTCGATTGTCTTCACCGCGACCGTGGAGTTGCTCGACGGATAGTCGTTTCCGTCCTGGGTCACCACAACGCTAAAGCCAGGCTCGCTCAGACGGTCGGCCAGACGGGCGGGGGATACCTTGGATTCCAGTGCGATGGCTCGGTCCAGGATGATTCGAGCCTTGAGTTCCTGGTTGTGTTCCGAAACCGGACCGAGTGCCAGCGCAATGGAAAGCGTGACCAGCAGCGAGGTGACCGCAACCGAGATGACTGCGGTCAGCGCAACGCGGGAACGCAGTGACCTGAACACAGTTTGAGGTTACTTGATGAGGTAACCGATGCCACGCTTGGTGGTGATCAGGTCCGGCAGCTCAACCGCGTTCAACTTCTTGCGCAGGCTCGACATGTGCACCTCCACCAGGTTTGGCTCGTAGGCGTCGTATCCCCAGACCTGGGTCAGCAAAAAGTTCTTGGTGAGCACGCGGCCTCGGGCGTTCGCAAGCTCGGCCAGAAGGCGGAACTCGGTCTTGGTGAGTCCCAGGTCAACGCCTGCGTTGCTGGCGCGGTACTCGTCCTCAACCAGTTCGAGGTCACCCACCTGAAGCGGCAGGGCGATGGCTCCTGTTCGACGCAGCACGGCGCGCACGCGAAGCAGCAGCTCGCCGATCAGGATTGGCTTGGTCACGTAGTCGTCAGCGCCCAGGTTGAGGCCCTCAACCTTGTTCTCAAGCGAGTCAAGTGCGGTCATGAATATCACCGGAACGTTGTAATCGTTCACGGCCTTGCGACCGATGCTAACGCCATCCATGCCCGGAAGCATGATGTCCAGCAGCACCAGCTCTGGGCGGGTGGCCTCAATCATCTTGAGCGCAGCGGTTCCCTCGGTCTCCACGCGGGTGCTGTAGCCAGCGGCTCGCAGCGCAACCGAAATTTCGGTGGCCAGGCCGACCTCGTCATCAACAACGAGGATGCGCGGCTTTGGCTTAGTTGAACTATTTGGCATTTCCGTTCCCCCTAGGCCTTGATCTGGTCACGCTTGCTGATTGCAAGGTAACTCACGCTGGCAAGAATGGCTACCAGGAAGATGATTGAGGTGCCGGTGGTACCCACGCCAAGCCCGCCATCCTTTGGCGCCTGAGCAAGCAGGTCACCGATGCTCGCACCCAGCGGGCGAGTGAGAATGTAGGCAATCCAGAAGGCTGCAATTTCACCGATGACGCGGGTCTTCCAGAGCACGGCAACCAGGCCGATTGCGGCGGCGAAGATAACGGCCGAGAGAGCAAAGCCAAGGCTGAGGGCGTCACCCAGGTAGTCGCCGGTTGCGGTACCCATTGCGAAGGTGAGCAGAATGGCCAGCCAGTAGAACAGCTCGCGCTCGCGAGTGTTGATGCTCTTCATCGCCAGGCTCTTCTCCTTGCGGTACCAAACCACGAAGGTGATTGCCAGCAGCACACCGAAGATGATCATGCTGTAGAG
>JAGWUG010000124.1 GCA_028868555.1 Actinomycetales bacterium
GCGAGTCGAAACCACTTCGGCCGGCACTCTGGCGTCATAGAAGCGGAACATGTCCTCTTCGTCGGGAATCAGCTGCGGCTTGCGACTGCGCTCGGCTAGCGCCTCCATTTCGCGGAGCAAAACCTTGTTGGCCTTCTGGAAGGCTTGAACAGAATCCCATTCGCCATCAACCAGTGCGTGACGAATAAACAGTTCTCGGCAGAACGCTGCATCGATGCGAGCGAACTGCATTCGGCGACCGGCCACAATTGGCACACCGAAAAGGGTCACGCGCTCAAAACCGATGACCGCACCCTGACTCTTCTCCCAGTGCGGCTCCGAGTACTGGCGCTTGGCCAGGTCTCCGGCCAGCTTCTCTGCCCATGCTGGATCGATGGCGGCATTCATTCGGGCAAACAAACGGCTGGTCTCAACCAGCTCGGCACTCATCACCGCGGCAGGTGGCTTCTTGGCCAAAGCGCTGCCCGGGAAAATCACGAACTTGGTGCCGCCGGAACCCAGATACTCGTTCGAGACACGCTTGGGCTCGGCCCCGCCGCGCGCGGCTCCGGCCTTGTCGCCCGCCTTTTTCTCGCTCAGCTGGCGCAGGCCAATCTGACTCAGCATTCCGGCTAGCAACGCCTTGTGAATGCCATCGGGGTCAACCTTTGGGTTGCCAACCGCCAGGCCCATGGGCTTGGTCAGGCTCTTCAGCTGACGCACCACGTCCTGCCATTCGCGCACGCGCAGGTAGTTGAGGAACTCGCTCTTGCAGAGGCGCCTAAAAGCCGACGACCCCAGTTCCTTCTGCTTCTCCTCCAGGTAGTTCCAGAGGTTCACCAGAGTCAAGAAGTCGCTGGTCGGGTCGGTGAAGCGGGCGTGCAAGCCATCGGCCTTCTCGCGCTTCTCAACCGGGCGTTCGCGCGGGTCCTGAATGGTTAGGCCGGCAACAATCACCATCACCTCGCGGGTCACCGATGCCTCGCGGCTCTCCAGCAGCATGCGCGCGAAGCGAGGTTCGATCGGCAGGCGGGCCAGGGCCTGTCCGGCCTTGGTGAGGCGCGGCGAGTTCACATCGGAGATTGCGCCCAGCTCGCGGAGCAGACCCAAGCCATCCTTTACGCCGCGCGGGTCGGGCGGCTGAATGAATGGAAAGCGGGTGATGTCGCCAAGACCCAGTGATGCAGCCTGCAAAATCACCGATGCCAGGTTGGTGCGCAGAATCTCTGGATCAGTGAACTCTGGGCGGCTCTCGAAGTTGTCCTCGGAGTAAAGGCGGATGGCGATTCCATCGGAGGTTCGACCACAGCGACCCGAACGCTGGTTGGCGCTGGCCTGGCTGATTGCCTCAATCGGCAGGCGCTGAACCTTGGCCTTGGGGGAGTAGCGGCTGATTCGGGCGGTTCCGGTATCAATCACGTACTTGATGCCCGGCACGGTCAGCGATGTCTCGGCCACGTTGGTGGCCAGAATCACGCGGCGGCGAACACCCACCATCTTGCTGGGTTCAAACACCCGATGCTGTTCCGCAGACGACAAGCGACCATAGAGAGGGAGAACCTCGGTGCCGCGGGCCAAGTGACCAGCAGTAACCGCACCCTCAACTGCATCCTGGGCATCGCGAATTTCGCTCTCACCGCTTAGGAACACCAGTACATCGCCCTGGCTCTCGCCCTCGAGTTCCTTCAGAGCCGCAATGACTCCGTCAACGTAATCGTCGGGGCTAGGGTCTTCGGGCTCGTCCGGGTCATCGCCACCGGTGTCGCCGCCGCCATTGCCAGCACCCAGCGGGCGGTAACGGATCTCAATCGGGTAGGTGCGTCCGGAAACTTCGATGATCGGCGCATCGGAGAAGTGTTTGCTGAAGCTTTCCGGGTCAATGGTGGCCGAGGTGATGATGAGTTTGAGGTCTGGGCGGCGGGGGAGCAGCTGCTTGAGGTAGCCCAGCAGGAAGTCAATGTTGAGGCTGCGCTCGTGAGCCTCATCGATGATGATGGTGTCGTACTGCTTCAGCTGGCGGTCGCGCTGAAGTGCGTTGAGCAGGATTCCATCGGTCATCACCTTGACCTTGGTGTTTGGGCCGGCCTGATCGGTGAAGCGCACCTGATAACCCACCAGGTCACCCAGCTCAACGGCAAGTTCCTCGGCAATGCGCTCAGCCACTGCTCGAGCGGCAATGCGCCTCGGCTGGGTGTGGGCAATGCTGGTTCGGCCAAGCTCCAGGCACATCTTGGGAATCTGGGTGGTCTTACCGCTGCCGGTGGCACCGGCAATAATGACTACCTGGTTTTCACCGATGGCCTTCAGAATCTCATCGTGCCGCTCGCTTACCGGCAGCTCGGCCGGGTACGAGAGCTTGAAGGAATCCACCGGTTAAGCCTAGAATAGATACAACAACGGCGAGGGCTGCGAGAAATCAAGGCCGTTATCGACGGGGTCGCTAACTAGCCATCCATTCGTTGGGTGGCTTTTTTCATTCCCCAGCACAGTTTTTCTGGCTGACGGTGCGGCCTGTTCACAGCAAACATTCCGGCGCTTAGGCGCCTCTACGAAGGAGACAACATGTCTGAATTCAAGCTGGTTGGCACTGTCCGCACCAAGTTCGGTAAGGGTTCTGCTCGTCAGGCTCGTGCCGCAGGTCAGACCCCTGCAGTTATCTATGGTCACAAGACCGAGACCCGCCACATCACCGTTTCGGCTCACGAGTCGGGCCTGATCCTGCGTCACAAGAACGCTCTGATCGAGGTAACCATCGAGGGCAAGTCCGAGCTGGTTCTGGTTAAGGCTGTTTCGAAGGACCCTGTAACCCAGATCATCGAGCACATCGACCTCGTGTCGGTTGTTGCTGGTGAGAAGGTTCACGTTGAGGTTCCTGTTCACATCGTTGGTGAGAGCCTCTCCGGTACCACCATCGACCTCGAGCACAAGACCGTGAAGCTGACCGCTGAGGCCACCCACGTTCCTGAGTTCGTTGAGATCCACTTCAACAAGGAGGCCGCTGGTCACCACGTACTGGCCAAGGACGTAGTTCTGCCAAAGGGTGTAACCATGGACCTCAAGCCAACCGACCTGGTTGCTTCTGTTGTTGAGACCCCTGGTGGTCACGCAGCCGAGCTCGCAGCATCGGCCTAATAACCCCCTGAAGTAATCTGGACGCATGTCCGACACTTTTCTCGTAGTCGGGCTCGGTAACCCCGGGCCCGGCTACGCGTTTAACCGGCACAACGTTGGTCAGATGGTGGTTGACATCCTGGCTAAGCGCATCGGTGCCAGTTGGAAGAGCCACAAGGCTGGCGCCATGGTTGCCGAGGGGCGCTTTGGCTTTGGCGGCGACAAGATCATTCTGGCCAAGAGCAACAGCTACATGAACACTAGCGGCCGCCCGGTTGCCGGTCTCATGAAGTTCTATGGCGTAGACCTGGCCCACACCATCGTTCTCCACGATGAACTAGACATTCCACCCCACGACGTGCGCATAAAGGTGGGTGGCGGTCACGCCGGTCACAACGGTTTGCGCGACATCATCGCCGCCGCCGGAGCGGAATTCGTGCGCGTGCGCATTGGCATCGGTCGCCCGCCTGGTCAGATGGAAGTCTCAGACTTTGTACTGGCAAACTTCGGCACAGCCGAAAAGAAAGAACTCCCCGTCACGCTTGAAATCAGCGCCGATGCGGTTGAGAGCATAATCAAAGATGGCGTGCTGAACGCGCAGCAGAAGTTTCACGGGAAATAGCTCTGCCGCCCCGGGAATAAACTTTCCTGACACATGTGTTAGAACAATCTA
>JAGWUG010000125.1 GCA_028868555.1 Actinomycetales bacterium
TCGAGACGCATCAGCGAGTCAACTGCCTTAGGAGTTGGGTCGATGATGTCGATAACACGCTTGTGGGTGCGCATCTCGAAGTGCTCGCGGCTGTCCTTGTACTTGTGAGGGGAACGGATTACACAAACCACGTTCTTCTCAGTTGGCAGAGGCACTGGGCCTACAACGGTCGCGCCGGCACGGGTAACCGTGTCGACAATCTTGCGAGCCGAAGTGTCGATGACCTCGTGGTCATACGACTTAAGTCGAATGCGGATTTTCTGGGCCGCCATCTTGACTCTCTTTCGTTTCACACCTTTGGCCTAAGCCGCCGGACGCTAAGTAGCACTACTTCTGTTGCACCACTGTTTATCTGTCAAATCCGCCGGAATGCCCTGCCATTGCTGGCAACTCATGAACCCGGTGGGGTACTGCTTCACCCACCCACGCTGTCGGGCGTGTCGTCTAAATAACGACTCGCACAACCAAACGAAGGTAGTTACATTTTTGTTCTTGCTGCGGCCGGCCCCACCTAAAACTGGTGGTGCACACTGCCTGCAGTGAGCGCGCAGATGGCGCGCAAATCTTGCGAACCTGTCTAGTCTGCCACATCGTGGCGTGTCATTGCAAATCTTTTTAGGGGCATCGGGCGTATTATTTTCGGCACCGATGCCTCCCAGCCGCCCCGGAGGGGTGGCGTGACCTAAAAGTCGGGGGTTTAGCCCTCGAAAACGTGCTCTCCGGCTCCAACCACAGCCTTCTGGCCGTTCGGCAGGGTAACTTCGGCTTCCGCACCGTGAGGAACGGTCACCTCGAGGCTGAATACTCCCCCGCGCTGGCGCCACTCCACCTCAATCAGGCCCACCGGCGACTCCAGTGACAGTTCGATCCACTCCACCTCGGCCGTGGGCATCGGTGCCACCGCGAAGCGGGTATAACCCGGTGCCAGCGGCTTGAGACCGGCGGTGTACTGGTGCAGGAAGCTGATGACAGCGCCCTTGGAATAGTGGTTGAGGCTCTCGTGCGGGTTGCCTTCGGCATCCACGCCGCCCCACTGCTCCCAGATGGTGGTGGCACCGCGGTTGCGCATGACCAGCCAGGAAGGCTGCTGCTCCTGAAACAGCAGGCGGTAAGCAAGATCAGCGTGGCCGTGGTCGGCAAGGGTGGGTAGAAGCATCGGTGTGGCTAGGAAGCCGGTGTCTAGGCGGTAGCCGTTTGCCACCACCAGCTCAACCAGCTTTGCCACCGATGCACCAACTAGCGCATCAGGGATCATCCCAAAGTGCAGTGCGCGCACATAGTTGGCCTGGGTTGGGTGGGTAAGTGAGCCGTCCGCCAGCAGGTATGCGTCACGCCAAGCGGCGAGCGCCTTTTCTGCAACGTCCGCGTAACGGGCAACAACCTCGGCCGGCTTACCCAGCACTCGAGCGATCTCCGCGGTGTCACGCGCGCTCCTATAGAGGTAGGCGTTAGAAACGATTGCCTTGTCGGCGGCAAGGAAGGCACCAAAGTCTGCCTCCGGGTTGCTTGGCTCCAGCCACTCCCCCCAGTGGAAGCCAACATCCCAGAGGTAATCCTCGTGCGGCTGCTTGGGCTGGTCCTCGCGGCTCTTGTGTCGCCCCGATGCCGCTGCGTCCAGCGCAAACTGAATCCAACGGGTCATGGCCTCAAAGTTTTCCTCGAGCTGGCTCACATCGCCATACTCGCGGTACATCATCAACGGGGCCTGCACCACCACGTCTCCCCAACCGGCCGATCCGTTGGCATTGCCCGGGAAGCCCTCGGTGGAGCTGCGCTCGAACGGAGCAATGTTGAGCACCTTGCCGCTAGGAGTCTGAATCAGGCGCACGTCGGCCAGGAACTTGCGGTTGAACTCGCGCACGTCATAGAGGAACGCCGCGGTCTCGGCGTAGAGCTGCCAGTCGCCGGTCCAACCGCTGCGCTCTCGGGTTGGGCAGTCGGTTGGTAGGTCTAGGGCGTTGCCCCTGAAACTCCACACCGATGCATCGTGCAGCCAGTTCAGACGCTCGTCGGAACTCTTGAAGCGGCCGATGCGACGAAGGTCGGCGTGAACGGCCGCGGAGGCGATGTCATCGGCGGTCAGGTCCTCGGCGAGGCCCTCGACCCGGACGAACTGGAATCCATGGGTGGTGTAGCGCGGCTCGAACACCGAGTGCGGCAGTCCATCGGAGATGACGGTGTCTACCTGGTGGCACTCGATCGGGTTGGGGAAGATTGGGAAGTTCACGTCTAGGTGCTGGGTGGTCACGTCGCCGGTGGCGTCGGTCCACTCTCCGTGAGTCAGCGTGATCTTGGTTCCCGCCGGCCCCAGCTTGCTTAGGCGAACCCAGCCGTTGAGGTTCTGGCCGAAGTCAACCACCTGGGTGGTTGGGCCTAGGCGGCGAATCGAACGCGGACGAATGTACTCGACCACTCGATTGAACTCGCTCACCTGCGGGAAGAGCTCTCCCGCGTAGCTGGTCTCCAGCATCGGAGTCCAGCCGGAGTCGTCAAAGCCCTGCAGGTAGCTGTTCTGGTTGCGAAGGCGCAGGTCTTCGTTCTGACCCAGAAACATGTCGGCACTCAGAATGTGAGTTGGGCCGCTGCGCCAGGAGGCATCGGTGGAAATGATTGCTGCGCCATTTGCGGTTGGGGCGTCATCGGTGATTTCAGCCCAGAGTTCAACGCCGGTGCCGTACTGGTCTGGGTGCTGCATGATGCCAACGGCCCCGCGGTACCAGCCGTCAGAGAGTTCAACCGCAAGCACATTGTTGCCGGGTTCCAGGAGGTCGCCCACCTGGTAGGTCTGGAACTGGGTGCGGTGGTTGTAGTCGGTGTAGCCGGGGGTGAACTCGTCGTTGCCAATGCGGCGGCCGTTTAGGTACGCGGTATAAACGCCGTGCGCGCTAATGCGCAGGCTGGCGCTGGCGGGCACCGCACCGATGCTGAACTCGCGACGAACCAGATAGACGGGACGCTGCCCCACAGGTGGAACGGATTCTTCTGCGACGCGGATCCAGGTTGGCATGTTGACTTTCAATTAGGCGTGGTGGCAGGCAACCTCAACCGAGTCCACCAGGTGCAGCGGCGGGTTCTGGGTTGAGCAGATCTCGGTGGAGATGGAACAGCGGTTGAAGTAGGGGCAGCCGCCGGAGAATGCCGGGGCCTGCATGCTGAAGACTCCGGTAACCGGGTTCTTGCGCTCCTGCAACTCCAACCACTTCTTGCGGCGCTCGGCCTGCAGGGTTGGGTTTGGAACCGGGGCGGCAGCAACCAGACCCTTGGTGTAGGGGTTGGCCGGGTGCTTGATTACCTGCTCCATTGGGCCAGACTCCATGATCTTGCCCTTGTAGAGCACAACCACACGGTCACTCAGGAAGCGAACCACATCTAGGTCGTGGGCGATGAAGAGGAAGCCAACACCCTCGGCCTTGGCCAGGTCGGACAGCAGGTTGAGCACCTGAGCCTGGGTGGAGAGGTCGAGGGCCGAAACTGGCTCGTCCAGGACGATCAGGCGCGGGCGAGTGATGAGCGCGCGGGCGATTGCGATGCGCTGACGCTGACCGCCGGAGAAGTTGCGTGGGAAGCGGCTGATCCAGTCTGGGTTCAGGCCGACCTTGCCCATCACTTCGCGAGCGCGGTCCAGTGCCTCACCCTTCGTGATTCCGCTCTTCTGTAGCGGCTCAATCAGGGTCTCACCGATGGTGAGGTCTGGGTTTAGCGAGGAGTAAGGATCCTGGAAGACCACGCGCAGCTCAACGGCGCTGAC
>JAGWUG010000126.1 GCA_028868555.1 Actinomycetales bacterium
GGCGCGGCCCTCGAGGTTACGGGCGGCACCGGCGAAGAAGCGGATCTGGTCAACCGAGACCGAGATCTCATACTCGACCAGGGTGCTGCGCGGCTTGCCGGTGTTCTCGCTCTCTACGTCGGCGAACTCTTCGGCACGGGCCTCCATGGCGTCGGCAATGCGGAACAGCGCTAGCTGACGCTCGGCAGGGGTGGCGTTGCCCCACTCCTCAAACGCCTTGGATGCGGCCTGATAGGCGCGGTCGACGTCGGCATCGTTGGAAACAACAGCCTGGGCGTAAACCTGTCCGGTCGCCGGGTTGATGACGTCGCTGGTCTGCCCGGAGGCCGACTCCACGAACTCGCCATTAATGAAGTTTGTTAGCTGACGCATGGCCACTTCAACTCTCCTTCGAGTTGTCTTGAGGATTCAATCCTCATCATAATCTGGCGGGCTGGCAACCAATGAATCCGTAGGCAAAATGCCACAGCAAGGACCAAAAGGTCACTCATCTTGGCGTTTCGCCACTGATTCTTTTGCCAAATGCCGTTTTGGCTGGCAAAATCGTCATATGTCACGAGTTATTCGCGCCAAGGCCAGCCAGCTTGATGAGGTTTCCAACGCCATCATCGAGCAGCTGCAGCAGGACGGCCGCAAGTCCTACGCCGAGATCGGCAAGGCTGTAGGCCTCTCGGAGGCTGCGGTTCGTCAGCGCGTTCAGAAGCTCACCGATGCAGGTGTGATGCAGGTTGTTGCCGTGACCGACCCGATGCAGTTGGGTTTCTACCGCCAGGCCATGATTGGTGTTCGGTGCGGTGGCGATACCCGCGAAATCGCAGACCAGCTAGCTGCACTGCCATCGGTGATTTATGTGGTTCTAACCGCAGGAAGTTTTGACATTTTGGTTGAGGTTGTCAGTGAGAACGATGAAGATCTCATCGACATCCTCAATTCGAAGATCCGGTCTCTGCCCGGAGTAACCAGTACCGAAACCTTCGTGTACCTGCGTTTGCACAAGCAGAACTACCAGTGGGGCACTCGCTAGAGTCTCCACGTCGGGGCCGCCACAAGGGCACCTCGAACAATCCAAGTTAAGAGTGATACCAAATGGCAACCGTCGCCTCGGCGAATAGAGCCACACCTCTCCTGGACGCGCGCAAAGCCGGTCAGGAAGCCACGAAACCCATGCTGGAGCAGGCTGCGAAAGACAACCTGTTCCTTCACTTCACCCAGCACAAGCCACTGCTTGAGGGTGAACTCCCCATCATTACCCGCGCCGACGGTCACCACTTTTGGGACATCGACGGCAAACGCTACCTGGACGGAATCTCCAGCCTGTTTGCGGTGAACGCCGGACACGGCCGACCCGAGATGGCTCAGGCCGCTTTCGACCAGATGCGCAAGCTGGACTTCTTCCCGATCTGGAGTCACGCCCACCCAACCGCGATCGAACTCAGCGAGCGCCTGCTGTCGTATGCGCCGAAGAGTCTGGATCGCGTGTTCTTCACCACCGGCGGTGGTGAGGCAAACGAGACGGCCTGGAAGCTGGCTAAGCAGTACTTCAAGCTGCAGGGCAAGCCTCTGAAGCACAAGGTGCTCACCCGCAACGTTGCCTACCACGGCACCAGCCACGGTGCGCTTTCGCTCACGGGTATTGCAGCCATGAAGAAGATGTTTGAGCCGCTGGTGCCAAGCACCTTCCGCGTGCCAAACACCAACTGGTACCGCGCCCAGGATCAGTTTGAAACCGAGGAAGAGTTCGCCATCTGGGCGGCCGACCGGGTTGAAGAAATGATTCTGTTCGAGGACCCAGACACCGTCGCTGCCTTCTTCCTGGAGCCGGTTCAGAACTCCGGAGGCTGCTTCACCGCTCCGAAGGTGTACTTCGAGCGCGTGCGCGAAATCTGCGACCGCTACGACGTGCTGATTGTGGCTGACGAGACCATCGACGGTTTCGGTCGCTGCGGCAGCATGTTTGCATCGGAGCGCTACGGACTAGAGCCAGACATGCTGGTCTGTGCCAAGGGAATGACTAGTGCCTACGCACCGCTTGGTGCGCTCCTGCTCAACGAGAAGCTCTTTGAGCCTTTCAAGCACGGCGCCCTCTTCCCTCACGGTTACACCTACGGTGGCCACCCGGTCTCCTGTGCCGTGGCGCTGGCCAACCTGGACATCTTCGACAAGGAAGACCTGGTGGGCAACGTCCGTCGCAACGAAGCTGCCTTCAAGGCAACCTTGGAGAAGCTAAAGGACCTGCCAATCGTTGGTGACGTTCGTGGAGTTGGTTACTTCTGGGCCATTGAACTGGTCAAGAACAAGGAAACCAAAGAGACCTTCACCGATGCCGAGTGCGACAAGCTGCTGCGAGGCATCCTGAGCCACCGCATGTTTGAAGAGGGCTTGTACTGCCGCTCTGACGACCGCGGAGACCCAGTGGTTCAGCTGGCCCCGCCACTGACCGTTGGGCAGGCCGAGTTTGATGAGATGGAGCAGATTTTGCGTCGCTGCTTCAACGAGGCATTCGCGGAGATGACCCCCTAAGGATTCACCAGGCTAAACCAAAAGAGGACCCCGACCGGTTGGTCGGGGTCCTCTTTTTGTGCCGAATGACTAAGAGAGAATGTCATCCACGAGGGTGTTGTTCTCGTGCTTCTGGAGCGACGAGACGATGTAGCCGATTACGGCCGCAGCGAATGGCAGCAGCACCAGGAACCAGCCCAGGCCGCTTAGCTGCCAGGCCGAGCCTGGAGCCGATGGGTCGACTCCGGCAGGTGCGGTGCCAGCCAGCAGATTGAAGCGGCTCATCAGCAGGTACTCACCCACTGCCAAACCGGCGGCAGCCACGATTGGCGCGATCTTGCCCTGCCATACGTTGGCTCCGGCGTTGGACATGAAGTACTTGACCACTGCCAGGCTCACCAGGATTTCAACCAGGATGATGGCGATCGCGGTGATTGCCGACATCCAGAAGAACAGGTTGAGGATTGGGTCGAGGTTAGCCACAGCGAAGATGATGACAACGAGGGCGGCAAGAGCCGAGGTGAGGATCACGCCGGCCTGTGGAGCGCCACGGCGGTTTACCTTGCCGAATGCCTTTGGCAGAACGCCACCACGGCCCATTGCGAAGAAGTAGCGCGACGTTGCGTTCTGGAATGCGAGCAGACCGGCGAACAGGCTGGAGATAACCAACCAGCTCATGACCTGAGGCATCCAGCCGCCAACGTAGTGACCGGCTAGGGCGAAGAGCACGCCAGCTGGGTTGCTCAGGACTGCATCGGGGCCACCGGAGTTGGCAACCACGTAGTCAGCAACCTTGGACGAGCCCATACCGGTGACCATGGCGAACGAAACCATTGCGAACAGCGCAGTGATGATGCCGATTGCCCAGTAGGTAGCGCGAGGGATGGTGCGCTTTGGGTTGATGGACTCCTCGCCGTAAATGGCGGTTGCCTCGAAGCCGATGAAGCTGGCGAATGCGAATGCCAGTGCGATACCGGCACCACCACCGAAGCCACCGGTGAAGATGGCGCTAGGGGCGAAGGAGGCGCCGAAGTTGAGCCCCTCTGGGCCACCGTTGCTGAGGATTGCCACGGCGGTGATTACCAGCGAGGTGAGCTCGAGAATCATGAGGGTTCCCAGAACCTTGGCACCAACGTCAACCGAAAGCAGGCTGAGGCCGGTGACCAGAGCCCAGGCGATCAGAGTCCAGACATACCACGGCAGGTTGATGCCTAGTTCCGCGG
>JAGWUG010000127.1 GCA_028868555.1 Actinomycetales bacterium
TCTTGCCCCGATGCGACAACCTCGCGCAGAGCGTCAATGCCCACCTGGGCAAGGAGCTCGGTTTCGGGGCGTGGCACGAATACTCCCGGCCCCACCTTGAGGGTGAGATTGCGGAAGTAGGCCTTGCCGGTGAGGTGCTGAAGTGGCTCACGGGCAGCTCGGCGCTCGGCCAGGGCCAAAATCTGGGTCAGCTTGGCATCGGTGACTGCCGCGGCTGCGCCATCGGTGATTGCAAGAGCGGTTAGCTCGCCACGACCAATTTCAAGGCTTTCGGCAATCAAGATTTCTGCGTCGGCCTGAGCCGATTCAATGCCCGCAGCAGCGAACTGTTGGGTCAGCTGTTGAATGAGTGGTCTCAGTTGCATGGGCTGCTCGCGCTGGGAGTTGCGGTCTACTTCTCGCCGGTTAGTGCTGCCAGACGCGACTCTTCGTCCATCTGGATGGCGCTGTCGATTACCGGCTGAAGTGCGCCGTCCAGAACTGCGTCCAGGTTGTACGACTTGAAGCCGGTGCGGTGATCCGCGATGCGGCTCTCCGGGTAGTTGTAGGTGCGGATGCGCTCCGAGCGGTCCATCGAGCGAACCTGGCTCTTGCGAGCGGCAGATTGCTCGGCCTCGATGGCCTCCTGCTGAGCGGCAAGCAGACGTGCGCGAAGCACGCGCATTGCGGCTTCACGGTTCTGCAGCTGCGACTTCTCGTTCTGCATGGAAACCACGATGCCGGTAGCCAAGTGGGTGATACGAACCGCGGAGTCGGTGGTGTTAACCGACTGGCCGCCAGGACCGGACGAACGGTATACGTCGATGCGAATGTCGTTCGGGTGGATCTCGAGTTCTTCTGGCTCGTCAACCTCAGGGAAAACCAGCACACCAACGGTTGAGGTGTGGATACGGCCCTGGGTTTCGGTTGCTGGAACACGCTGAACGCGGTGAACGCCACCCTCGTACTTGAGGCTGGCCCAAACACCCTGCGATGGGTCGGTGGCGTTCGACTTGATTGCCACCTGAACATCCTTGTAGCCACCAAGGTCGGACTCGTTCTTGTCCAGAATCTCGGTCTTCCAGCCGCGGCTGTTGGCGTACTGCAGGTACATGCGGAGCAGGTCGGCTGCGAATAGCGCAGACTCGGCTCCACCTTCGCCGCCCTTGATTTCCATGATCACGTCACGGCCATCGTCAGGGTCGCGAGGAATGAGCAGGCGACGAAGCTTCTCGTTGGCGGTGTGGAGCTTTTCCTCGGTTACCGGAACCTCTTCGGCAAATGCTGCGTCTTCCTTGGCCAATTCCTTGGCCGCGGCCAGGTCATCGGTGAGGGAAACCACGTTCTCGTAAGCAGCCACAATGGCGGATAGCTCCGCGTAGCGACGGTTCAACTTCTTGGCTAGTGCCGGGTTGGTGTGCACCGCTGCATCGGAGAGCTGAACCTGAAGTTCAGCGTGCTCCGCCAAGAGTGGCTGTACGGAATCAAGCATTTTTTGTGATTTCTGGTCTAGAGGTGAGCTGGGTTTGAAGCGAGAGCCGGGAGGCTACTCGGCGTCGTTGCCCTGAGGCACCGGCATGGACTTCTGAACCTGCATCAGGAACTCCACGTTGCTGGAGGTCTCCTTCAGACGGCTGAGAACCAGCTCGAGAGCCTGCTGCTGCTCCAGACCGGCCAAGGCGCGGCGGAGCTTCCAAACAATCTTGGTCTCGTCAGGGTTCATGAGCATCTCTTCGCGACGGGTACCCGAAGCGTTGACGTCAACCGCAGGGAAGATGCGCTTGTCAGCCAGCTGACGGCTGAGGCGAAGCTCCATGTTTCCGGTTCCCTTGAACTCCTCGAAGATAACCTCGTCCATCTTGGAACCGGTCTCAACCAGAGCGGTGGCCAGGATGGTGAGCGAGCCGCCATCCTCGATGTTACGAGCAGCACCGAAGAAGCGCTTTGGTGGGTAGAGAGCCGACGAGTCGACACCACCCGAGAGGATACGGCCCGAGGCAGGAGCGCTCAGGTTGTAGGCACGGCCCAGACGGGTGATCGAGTCCAGCAGAACCACTACGTCGTGACCCAGCTCAACCAGGCGCTTGGCGCGCTCGATGGCCAACTCGGCAACGGTGGTGTGGTCCTCGGCAGGGCGGTCGAAGGTGGAGGCGATGACCTCACCCTTGACGGTGCGCTGCATGTCGGTAACTTCTTCTGGGCGCTCGTCAACCAGAACCACCATGAGGTGTACCTCAGGGTTGTTCTTGGCGATGGAGTTGGCAATGGCCTGGAGAACCAGGGTCTTACCGGCCTTTGGAGGCGAAACAATCAGACCGCGCTGACCCTTACCAATTGGCGACACAAGGTCGATGATTCGGGTGGAGAGCTTGTTTGGCTCGGTCTCGAGACGCAGACGGCTCTGTGGGTAGAGCGGGGTTAGCTTGCCAAACTCAACGCGAGCCTGAGCCTGCTCAACGGTGAGACCGTTGACGCTGTCAATGCGAACGATTGCGTTGAACTTCTGGCGGCCCTGACCCTCGCCGTCGCGTGGCTGGCGGATCGCGCCAACAACTGCGTCACCCTTGCGCAGGCCGTACTTCTTGACCTGGTTGAGCGATACGTAGACGTCGTTTGGTCCAGGCAGGTAGCCGGTGGTGCGAACGAAGGCGTAGTTGTCGAGAACGTCGAGGATACCGCCTACTGGAACGAGTACATCGTCCGGCGAGATCTCTGGCTCGGCCTCGTCGGCGCTGCCCTGTCCACCGCGACGACGGTCACGGTCACGGTAGCGGTCGCGCTGGCGGTTACGACGGCCGCCGCGGCGCTCGTCGTCAAAGTCACGGTTGTTGTCGCGGTCCTGGCGGTCGCGGTTGCGATTGCCGCCCTCGGAACGCTCCTGGCGGTCGCCGCCATCGTTGTTGCGGTCGTTGTTGCGCTCGCCGTTGTTCTGGCGCTCGCCACCTTCGCCACCCTCACCGTTGTTGTCACGGTTGCGGTTACGGTTACGGTTGCGGTTGTTGTTGCGGCCCTCGCGGTTGCCGCCTTCGCGCTCCTGACGCTCGCTACCCTCGGAGCGGTCGCTGTTGCGCTCGCCACCCTCGGAACGGCTCTCGCCCTCGCTGGACTCGCGCTTTGGCGCGCGCTCGGCTGGAGCGCTCACCTCGGCAGCAGCAGCGGTGCCCTCAGCCTTTGGGCGACGGGTGCGCTTTGGAGCTGCGGCAGCGTCGCCGGCGGCGGCAGCTGGAGCGGAGGTGGTGTTGGCTTCTGGTGCAGCAGCGGCCGAAGATGCGCGACGGCGCGGGCGTGCTGGCTGTTCGTTCTGGATCTCGTCCATGGTTTTTGTGGATACTCTCTTTCGGAGTTTTAAGGCGCCCATTTCATTTCTGGGTATTTTCGCCTGTGGACGCGGTGGTAGCTAGTGGCTACGTTCCCACGGGAAATTGCAAAACAGAAAGTTTTGCTTTTGATTGCACCGACCCCTGTTAGGCGCGGACACTACTGAACGGCATCCTCTTTATGGTGCAACACAACTGTAGCACCCTTAAAGTCAACCGCCAACAGCAATGTGCGCCACTCTGGATAAGTTTCGGTAACGAACTTGGCAGCAGCCAAACGCTCGGCTGGGTCGCTGGCAAGCACCAGCACCGATGGTCCCGCACCCGAAACCACCGCGGCGTGACCGCGATCGCGAAGCTCCTGAACCAGGGTTGCGGTCTGCGGCATTGCCGAGGCGCGGTAGTCCTGGTGCAG
>JAGWUG010000128.1 GCA_028868555.1 Actinomycetales bacterium
ACGAGATGCTGGAGTTTGTGACCGAGCACTTCAAGAATCAGAGTGCCCTGGAGCGCGCCGCCATTGTTGGTACTTCGGCAGGACGTCCACTGATGCAGGCCGAGCTTTCGAAGGTTCAGCACCAACTGAACGAGAGCGCCACCGAAGTCATGCAAATCGCAGCCGAGCGCAACATGCTGAAGTCTCACCTGAACCCGCGCGCAGCGGCCATGGTGGTGCTTGGGCTTCTGCTCGGACGCGCGGTTGCGGAGTTGGACAGCGACCCGGTCTGTGACGAAGACTGGGCTAAGGCCGCGCTGAGCGCAGCCGGTGGCCTATTTACTGGTCCGAGTCACTCTCAGCGGAAGTAGCGGTGTTTGGCTGGGCCTTGGCCTTGCCGAAAACCGAATCCTTGACTTCCTGGTACTTGCCAGCGGCAGTCTTCTTGCTCTCCTCGACCAGGTCTTCGACCGTGGCGCGCAACTCAGCAGCGCTAACACCAAGTCGACTCGAGAGGTCTCCCAGCTCGGCACGAAGTGCGGCCTGGGCATCGGCGGCGGTGTCGGTTGCCTGCAGCTTGGCGTCTGCCAGCTTGCGGCCGACATCGCGACCAACGGCCTGAGGATCAATGTTGGCGTCTGCCACCTTCTCCTGAACCTTGGAACCCAACCAGTTGGCACCATCGGTAATCCAACCGCTCAGCGCCACGGCTGCATCGGTGAGCACCTTCTCAACGTCATTGGCTGGAGTCTTGGAACCAGATGCACCCGCACCGGTTCCACCCATTCCAGGAGCAACCTCCGCCAGGAATGCCTCAATCTCTGCCAGCGGACCGCGGTCGATGCTGTAGACGCGAGCCTGGCCGGCGGCCTGAGCGGTCACTAGTCCGGCATCGCGCAGAGTCTTGAGGTGCTTGGAGACAGTTGGCTGACCCTCGCTTGTGAGAGCCACTAGGTCGCTCACGGTGCGCGGTCCAACGGCCAGAGCCTGCAGGAGTGCGCGTCGAGTTGGGTCAGAAAGAACAGTGAAGATGTCGCTCATGCCTACAGAGTAACCCAAAAAGGTTATGCGAAATAGGGCTAGCTGTGGCTGTGGGTGGGTGGCTACTTACCCGCGGCCAGTTCCTTCGAGCGAGCCAGAGCGGCCTTGGTGGCTCGCACAAATAGATCCTCCAGGTTGCCGGTCTCCAGCTGGGCGATGGCGCGCTCGGTGGTTCCGTTCGGACTGGTCACCTGGCGACGGAGCTCGGCCGGAGTCTTGTCTACGGCGGCCAGCAGTTCGCTCGCACCTAGGAAAGTCTCGGTCACCAGCAGGTGCGCGGTCTCGGCATCAAAGCCAAGCTCCATGGCCGCGGCGGTGAACTTCTCGATCAGGAAAAACACGTAGGCCGGGCCAGAACCACTCACGGTTCCCAGCTCGTCAATCTGAATCTCAGGCAGCACCACAACCTTGCCCACGGTCTCAAACAGGCTCACGGCCTTGGTGAGTTGGGCATCGGTGGCACGGCTGCCACGGGCCACACCGGTGACCGCACGGCCCACAATGGCCGGGGTGTTGGGCATGCTTCTAATAACGCCCACCGATGCCGGTACCGCGGCCTCCATGGTTGCGGTGGTGACGCCGGCGGCGACCGAGATCACGAGAGCGTCTTCGCGGAGGTTGGCGCTGACTTCGCGCAGCACCTCGGCAACGTAGGCAGGCTTGACTGCAACCAAAACCACATCGGCACCGACGACCGCATTGGCGTTAGCTTCGGGGTTGGCTTCGGTCGGGTGACCGGTCACGCCGAACTGCTCGGCCAGGCGACTAGCGGTGGCCACCGACTTGGTGCTGACGGCCACGTTGGCGGCATCGAAGCCAGCTTTTAGGAGGCCGCTGAGAATGGCAGTGCCCATTGAGCCGGAGCCGAGGATTGCAATCTTTTGAATGTCCACACTGCAAGTTTAAGGTGAGGTGTTGGCGCCAATAGATGTCCGTGGCGGCGGGTAGGTTTATTGCATGGCATCAACCAAGAGCAAGAACGATTACGCCTGCACCGAGTGTGGCTGGACGGCCGTCAAATGGGTGGGTCGCTGCGGCGAATGCCAGGCCTGGGGAACGGTTCAAGAGGTTGGTGCGTCCAGCGGAATTGTGAAGAAGGCAAAGCCGGCGGTCATTCTGGAAACCGCGGTTGCGCGGCCAATCACTCAGGTTTCTACCGGCACCGCTTCAGCCACTCCAACCGGCGTTGGTGAGTTTGACCGCGTCCTGGGCGGTGGTCTGGTTGCCGGTGCCGTTGTGCTTTTGAGCGGTGAGCCTGGCGTTGGCAAGAGCACGTTGTTGCTCGAAGTTGCGGCTCGCGCAGCGCGCAGTGGTGTTCGGGTTTTGTATGTCAGCGGCGAGGAGTCCGTAGGTCAAATTCGCCTGCGAGCCGAGCGCACCGGAGCACTCGCAGATCTTTTGTATTTGGCTACCGAGAACGACCTCTCGTCGGTGCTCGGTCAGATTGATGCCGTTCGGCCTGGGCTGATTTTGGTTGACTCGGTACAGACCATCGCCTCTTCCGAGATCGATGGTGCAGCGGGTATGCCAAGTCAGATTCGCGAAGTCGCCGCCAGCCTAATTTCGGTTGCCAAGGAGCGCAGCATCCCAACCATCCTGGTTGGTCACGTCACCAAGGATGGCTCCATCGCCGGTCCTCGAGTTCTAGAGCACCTGGTTGATGTAGTGTGCCACTTTGAAGGTGACCGCCAGACCTCGCTTCGCTTTGTGCGCAGCCTAAAGAACCGCTTTGGTCCCACCGATGAAGTGGGCTGCTTTGAGATGACCGGCGAGGGCATCGCCGAGGTCACCGACCCGTCCGGACTGTTCCTGAGCCGCGGTGATCTTCCAGTTTCGGGCACCTGCGTCACCGTGACCATGGAGGGTAAGCGCCCGCTGATTGTTGAGATTCAGGCGCTGGTAGTCAAGACCGGTGCACCTCAACCAAGGCGTGTAACCAACGGCTTGGACAACAGTCGCGTCAACATGCTGCTTGCAGTTCTGGAGCGCCGCGCGGGCCTTCGCCTTGGCGAGCACGACGTCTATGTCTCTACCGTTGGTGGAGTCAAGATCACCGAACCTGCTGCCGACTTGGCCATTGCCCTAGCAGTGGCCTCTGCCATGCAGGACAAGCCAATCGCGCACAACCTGGTTGCCTACGGTGAGATTTCGCTGGCTGGAGAGGTACGCAAGGTGAGCAGCTCCAAGCAGCGTGCAACCGAGGCTAGTCGCCTGGGATTCATTCGCTCGGTGGACGCCGAAGTAGGAGACCTGAAGGCTGCGCTGGCCTTGGGTCTCAACTGGTAATGGGCTTGCTTCGCCCAGCCGGCATAAACCGCAAACTCAACTAGTTCAGGATGAACTGAACGTCCTGCGACTTCACGCCGTTGAGAGTGACCTGAAGGTGGTAGCTGGCACCAGCTCCGGTGGCCTTGGTCTGGCCTGAAGCCGCGTCACAGCCACTTGCGCTGGAGCGCACGCGCTCCCAAACAATCGGGTTGGCATTGGTGGCCACTCCTGGCTGCAGCAGCATGCGGTAGTTGCTGGTTGCCGCCGTGCACTGGGTGTTGGTCCAGATGACCTCGGAACCACTGGTGACCTGGAAGTTCTGCGCCGCAGTTCCCACATTGAAGTAGCAAGGCTTCTGGCTGGTGTTAGTCACAGTGAACCAGAAACGAGGGTTGCTGGCGGCGGGGAAGATGCTCAA
>JAGWUG010000129.1 GCA_028868555.1 Actinomycetales bacterium
CTCGATGGCACCCCGGTGCTCGCCTACGGAATCCGCACCGACTTCCAGACCAAGTCCTTCCCAGGTTCACTGCGCTTGTTTGAGCTGGCACACTCCATTGAGGAGCTCAAAACGGTTTGCCGTTGCGGACGTAAGGCAATCTTCAACTCGCGAATGGACGACGGTCGCTTCGTGTTCGAGGGCAACCAGATCGCCCTGGATGGAATTGACACCAGTTACGAGTCTCTCTGCGCCGGTTGCTACCTGCGCGAACGCGACCGTGTATAAGTTTTCAGGTTTCCGAGACGGCCACACCCATCCGCTCTTCGCCGAGCGCGAGGGGGTTGGACCTGACGTAACTGATTGCGACACCGTCTCAGCCGTCGTTGAACGCATCGGTGACTTTTTGAAGGCCAACCCTGAATGCACCTGGGTTGATTGCGGAAGCTTCTCCCCTGAGCTCCACGCCGGTCAACCCGCACATTTCAGTCAGCTAGATGAAGCATCGGTGGCAGTGCCCATTGTGGTGCACGCCTCAGACCACCACTCCATTTGGGTGAACTCGGCTGCCCTAGCGGTGGCTGGCCTCACCGATGCCGCACCCGCGATTCCAAACGCCGAGATTGTGGTTGACGCGACCGGAAAACCCACGGGTGTGCTGCGCGAGTGGGATGCGATGAACCTGATTTACGCCCACCAACCGGCACCGAGTTTGGATGATGACCTAGCCGCGCTGGCTCGCGCACAGCAGAGGCTTCTCAAAGCAGGCGTTGTAGCGGTTCAGGAGGCCTGGATCGACCCTGGAATGCCCGAGGTGTATCTGGCGGCTGCGGAGGCCTCTCGGCTCCTGCTGCGGGTGAATCTGGCGCCCAGGATTGCCCCACAGAGTTGGCGTGAAGACTTGAACTTTGCCAAGGCAACACGATCCAGAGTTAGGGCTTCCGGTTCTGGACTCCTGACATGCAACACAGTGAAGATCTTTGTCGATGGCGTGCTCAGCGACGGTACGGCCCTGCTGAAGCACGACTACTGCCACGGCGGTCGCGGAACTGCGCTGTGGGACCCCAGCGAACTCGCCGAAGCGGCACTGGCAGCCGACAGCGCCGGATTCCAACTGCACTTCCACGCCATCGGTGATGCAGCCGTAGCCGCAGCCCTGGATGCCCTGGACCACGTTGATCTTTGCAACGGCTTTGTCGACCGTCGCTCGGTGATCTCGCACGCCGAACTGATTGACCCAGCTGACTACGCACGCATCAAACGGCTTGGGACCATTGTCTGCCAGCAGCCGGCCTGGGCCTCAGTTGAGTCTGCCCCACCTTCCGTGGCAACCGCGCTCGGTGATGACCGGGTGGAGCGCCTCTACCCGCTTAGGGATCTATTGGACAACCGAGTTGCCCTGAGCTTTGGCTCAGACTGGCCGGTTAGCCCGCCAGAGCCTCTGCCTGCCATCTTCACCGCTTGCACCAGACTCCAACCTGGCTCGAACTCTGCTCCGCTAAATGCCGGCCAATCTATCGGCCGCACCGAGGCGCTGCGTGCCTACAGTGTGGGTACGGCTTTGCAACTCGGACAGGAAAGCCTGCTGAGCCAGGACGAAGTGACCTTCGACACCGACCTGGAAAACTGCACCAATGCCGAACTGCTGGGCGCCAAGGTTGTCAGCGTGCGGGTGGCCGGCCGGGTTGTCTACGAAGCCTAAGAATTCCTACTTCACCAGCACCAAGGTGCTAGGTGCCTATTTCAACAGCACCAAAGTGCTGTAGGCGGCCACGCTGACACTGTTGCCCTTGACCGTGCCGAGCGACTTGGTGCCAGCCTTATCGCCCTTGACCATGATCTGCCAGGTGCCCGAGCTTGGAAGAGCCACCTTCACAGCTGCCTTGTTTGGGTTGTGGGCAACGAAGATGGCGCTCGCGCTGTCGCCAACGGCAGTTCCGTTCAGCCAGTACGAGATGACGCCTCGCGACTGATTCACGAACTTGAGGTTGGCGCGAACCGCGGCTGCTGTGTCCATACGGAAGGCAGAGTGGGCCGCACGAAGCGCAAACAAGCCGGTGAAGTAGTTCACAGTCGCCATGTTCTTGGTTCGCTGGTTCCACTTGAGCGAGTTGATGGCATCGGAGGCCTGGTAAGAGTTGTCGTTACCCTGCTTGGTGCGCAGGAACTCCTGCCCGGCCTGGATGAACGGCATGCCCTGAGCCAGGATTGGCACCGAACTGGTCAACTGGAAGACCTTGGTTCGGTCGGTGGCTGACAGTTTCGTGCTTGCCATCAACTTGTCGTAGAGTGTCAGATTGTCGTGGCACTCCACATAGTTAACCGACTGGCTCGGCTGCACATCGCCCCAGGAGCCGGTGATCAGAGAGTTGTACATAATCTCGCCAACGATGCCAGCCTTGACCGCATCGGAGGCTCCGGTCTTACCGGTGGCCCAACCCTTGTCTCCAGAGTTGAAGACCGAACCCTTCAGGCCGTCGCGGATGCCGTCGTTGAAGGCGGCAATGCCAGGCATGTGAGGCAGATTTGGCTGGTCGGCCTTCTGCGCGTCTGGAAGCACGTCGCCCATGTTCCAACCCTCACCGAGCACGATGATGGTTGGGTCGATGGCGTTCAGTGCACTGCGAACCGCATTCATGGTGCCAACGTCGAGGATGCCCATGAGGTCAAAGCGGAAACCGTCGAAGTGATACTGCTTGGCCCAGTAACTGACGCTGTCCACAATGAACTTGCGAACCATTGAACGCTCTGATGCTACCTCGTTGCCCACGCCGGTGCCATTGGCGTAACTGCCGTCTGGCTCGTGGCGGAAGAAGTAGCCCGGAACAATCAGTTCCTCACTGAAGCTGGCCGGGTTGGAAACGTGGTTGTAGACCACGTCCATGTTGACGCGCAGACCCTGGCTGTGGAGGCTCTGAATGGCCTGCTTGAGCTCGGTGATGCGAGTGTAAGGGTCGTCGGGGTTGCTGCTGTAGGAACCCTCTGGCACGTTGTAGTTGTCCGGGTCATAACCCCAGTTGAAGGTCGGCCTCCACTCGTCCACCGATGCAAAGTCAAACACCGGCAGCAATTCTACGTGAGTCACACCCAACGCCTTGATAGCCGATACTCCGGTGAGCGTCTTACCATCGGTGGCCTTGGTGTTCAGCTCCGTGAACGCAAGATACTTGCCCTTGTTGGCGCTAGATATGCCGCTCGAAGCATCCTCAGATAGGTCACGAACGTGGAGTTCGTAGATTGAGGCATCGGTGGTCTTGCCGGAGAAGGCAGGACGGGTCTGGGCCGCGAAACCAGCGGGGTCAGACTTGCTCAGGTCAACCACAACACCGCGACCGCCGTTTGCTGTGCTGGCCCGCTCATAGGGATCATTCGCCACGTTGATCTTGCCGTTGACGTAAACCCGATAGGCGTAGATGGTGCCGTTCTGGTCGCCACCCAAAGTGGCCACCCAGGTGCCGTTCACGTCACTGGTCATGGCGTGTGCCACACCATCGGTGTCCTTGGCAGTTGCCGAAGCGAAGGTCAGCAGCTCTACCTTGGTGGCGGTTGGCGCCCAGACCCGGAACTTGGTTTGTGCCGGAGTGTAGGTGTTACCTAGATCGTCGCCGTTATAGGTGTACTGGTCGCTGAACGACTTTGAATCGAAGAGGTTGCTCATGTTGATAGCTAACTGTCCATAGTCCGGTTGGCTGAC
>JAGWUG010000130.1 GCA_028868555.1 Actinomycetales bacterium
GGTCAGCGGTGCCTGAAAACCTCGCACCATCGTGACGGGCGAGATCACCGGCAGAGTCAAACGCGCCGGCCCAACAGACTGCGTATCCGCACGTGTCGAATCGGAATGTTGCAGGACGAAGGCAGCCGCAAGGCAGAGCAGAAGTCCAAGTGCTAATGATCGCTGCTGCAGTGGATTCATGCAGTCAGTTTCCGCGCTGTGGCGCATCGGTGGTTACTAAGACCCAAATATGTGGAAAACAAAGGCGAAAAGGCGCTGTTGATAACCCGGCAAGCGCTGGCTTTCTGCCCCACTCCGATGCTAGAATTTCCTTTAGCGGTGTGTCCGCAAGCAATCTCCTCAAAACAGGTTCTTGAAGCACGCCGACTTCGCGCGTTGATCAACGGCAAACCAACTCGGTCCGAATCACTTTTGTGAGCGGTGAGGAATGCCGCAACGCCAGGGATCGCCGGCAAACCGCCGGAGGTCATCAACTGAGTGGCGCAGTATTTCTGCGCCGAAAGGAGTACGACCATGGCAGTCGTAACTATCCGCCAGCTGCTTGACAGTGGCGTTCACTTCGGTCACCAGACCCGTCGTTGGAACCCAAAGATGCGTCGCTTCATTTTGACCGACCGCTCGGGTATCTACATCATCGACCTTCAGAAGTCGCTGACCCACATCGACAAGGCATACGACTTCGTCAAGGACACCGTTGCTCACGGCGGCAGCATCCTGTTCGTTGGTACCAAGAAGCAGGCCCAGGAGGCCATCGCTGAGCAGGCTACCCGCGTAGGCATGCCTTACATCAACGAGCGCTGGTTGGGTGGTCTGCTGACCAACTTCGGCACCGTTCAGAAGCGTCTTGCTCGCCTCAAGGAGCTTGAGGTCATGGACTTCGCTGACGCCAGCAAGAGCGGCCTCACCAAGAAGGAACTCCTCATTCTCCGTCGCGAGAAGGACAAGCTGGAGAAGACCCTCGGTGGTATCCGCAACGTAACCAAGACTCCATCCGCTATCTGGGTTGTTGACACCAACAAGGAGCACCTGGCCATCACTGAGGCCAAGAAGCTCGGTATCCCAGTTATCGGTATCCTCGACACCAACTGTGACCCAGACGAGGTCACCATCGGTATCCCAGGAAACGACGATGCAATCCGTTCGGTTGCCCTGCTGACCCGCGTTATCGCAGATGCAGTTGCAGACGGCCTGATCGCTCGTCACAGCAAGCCAGAGGCAGAAGTTGAGCCAATGGCCGAGTGGGAGCGCGAGCTTTTGGAGCAGTCGAAGGCTGCTCAGGAAACCCCAGCTGAGGCAGCCGTAGAGGCTCCAGCCGAGGCAGCAGCAGAGAAGGAAGCTAAGTAATGGCAAACTACACCGCCGCAGATGTAAAGGCCCTGCGCGACCGCAGTGGCGCTGGCATGATGGACTGCAAGAACGCACTCGACGAGGCCGATGGCAACGTTGACAAGGCGCTCGAGCTCCTTCGCCTCAAGGGCCTGAAGGGTGTAACCAAGCGCGAGGGTCGCACCACCAGCAATGGTCTGGTTGTTGCCCGCGTAAACGGTGGCACCGGCCTCCTGATCGAGCTCGCTTGCGAGACCGACTTCGTGGCTAAGGCTGACAAGTTCATCGCTCTGGCAGACAAGGTTGCTGACGCAATCGCCGCTGCCGGTGCCGAGACCGTTGAGGCTGCACTCGCTGCACCTGTAGACGGCAAGACCGTTGGCGACATCATCAACGATGAGGCCGCAATCATGGGCGAGAAGGTTGAGCTCCGCAAGGTTGCTGTTGTGAAGGACCAGGCCGTTGACGCCTACCTGCACCGCACCAGCAAGGACCTGCCTCCTCAGGTTGGTGTTCTGGTTGCCTACACCGGCACCGATGCAGACACCGCACACGATGTTGCAGTTCACATCGCCGCCTTCAGCCCAACCGTTCTGAAGCGCGACGACGTACCAGCAGAGACCGTTGAGACCGAGCGTCGCATCGCTGCTGAGACCGCACGCAACGAGGGCAAGCCAGAGGCTGCACTCGAGAAGATCGTTGAAGGCCGCGTGAAGGGCTTCTTCAAGGAGAACGTTCTCCTGGAGCAGGACTTCGCCAAGGACAACAAGCTGGAGGTTGGCAAGGTTCTTGACAACGCCGGTCTGGTAGTCAGCACCTTCGTACGCTTCCGCGTAGGCGCATAAGCAACACAAAATCTGAGAATGCCCCGGCCAACGGCCGGGGCATTCGTCTTGCTGGCTAAACTAGTCTTCGGGGATTCACCTAAGCGTCTGGAGAGCAAATGAGCCAAACTCGTCGAGTACTTTTGAAGCTTTCGGGTGAAGCATTCGGCGGTGGCAGCCTAGGTGTAAATCCAGACATCGTTGCTCAGATTGCCAATGCAATTGCCGAGGGCACCAAGTATGCCGAAGTAGCCATCGTTGTTGGTGGCGGAAACTTCTTCCGCGGCGCCGAGCTCAGCCAGCGTGGCATGGAGCGCTCACGCGCCGACTACATGGGCATGCTGGGAACCGTGATGAATGCCCTCGCCCTACAGGACTTCCTCGAGCAGGCCGGCGTTGATGTTCGAGTTCAGTCTGCAATCACCATGACGCAGGTTGCCGAGCCGTACCTGCCGCTACGCGCCATTCGCCACATGGAGAAGGGTCGCGTCGTGATCTTTGGTGCCGGTGCTGGCCTCCCATACTTCTCCACCGACACAGTGGCCGCCCAGCGCGCCCTCGAGGTCAAGGCCGACGAGGTCTTGGTTGCCAAGAACGGCGTAGACGGCGTTTACACCGCTGACCCTAAGAAGGACCCAACCGCGGTCAAGCTCGACTCCATCACTTACCAGGATGCGCTCGTGCGCGGCCTCAAGGTTGTTGATGCCACCGCATTCAGCCTCTGCATGGACAACAAGATTCCAATGCGCGTGTTCGGCATGGAGGGCGACTCCGTCACCCGCGCCATCGCCGGCGAGAAGATTGGCACCCTGGTACACGCATAGCGCCTACCAGACGACGAAACTTACCCAACAGGAGACAAAGATGATCGACGAGATTCTGCTAACTGCAACCGACAAGATGGACAAGGCAGTTGAGGCCACCAAGGAAGACTTCGCAACCGTGCGAACCGGTCGCGCCAACCCTCAGATGTTCCAGAAGCTGCTCGTGGACTACTACGGCACCCCAACTCCGCTGGCTCAGCTCGGTGGAATCCAGAACCCAGAAGCTCGCACCATCGTGGTAACCCCTTACGACAAGGGTGCCCTCGCTGGTATCGAGAAGGCCATCCGTGACATGCCAAACCTGGGTGCAAACCCAACCAATGACGGCTCAGTTGTGCGCGTTACCCTGCCAGACCTCACCGAGGAGCGCCGCAAGGAGTACGTCAAGCTGGTTCGCACCAAGGCCGAGGACCACCGCGTTGCCATCCGAAACATTCGCCGCAAGGCCAACGACGAGCTCGACGCGCTGAAGAAGGACTCCCTGGCCGGCGAGGACGACATTGCTCGTGCCGCCAAGGAACTCGACGCCATGACCAAGAGCCACGTTGACGCCATCGATGACTCCCTCAAGAAGAAGGAAGCCGAGCTTCTCGAGGTATAGCCTCACTCGGTAGATGCCATGTCAACCCCTTCGGTTCCTGCAGAGACCGGTGGCCGTTCCCTAAAGAAATCGGTCAC
>JAGWUG010000131.1 GCA_028868555.1 Actinomycetales bacterium
CGCCCAGAACGGCACCTGCCAGGTGACTGCAACCAAGGCGGCGTCGACAAACTTCACCGCAATCACCAGTGCACCGCAGACGATTACGGTCACCAAGCTCGAGCAGTCGGTCAGCTTCACCTCGCTCGTGCCGATGTTCCCAGTGGTCAGTGGCACCTACCAGCCGGCTGCGACCGCATCGAGTGCCCTCACTGTGACCTACTCGATCACCACCGGAAACGGTGTGGTCTGTGCGATTGATGGCACCAACGCCGGTCAGGTTAACTTCTTGCACGCCGGAACCTGTGTGGTTCGTGCCTCGCAAGCCGGAAACGCTCAGTACGCTGCTGCTTCAGCAAGCCAGACCATCGAGGTTGGTCAGCTCAACCAGTCGATCACGATGCCGGTCATCGCCGATGTTTCGTTCGGTGTGGCACCGTTTGCGGTTCGTGCGACCAGCAACTCGGGTCTAACCGTGACTGTTGCAGTTGGTCCTAACACCACAAATTCGGCTTGTACCTTCGCCAACGGCGTGGTCACTGTTCGTGCTGCCGGTGTCTGTGAACTGATTGCCGACCAGGCCGGCAACAACACCTACTCGGCCGCAACCTCGGTGGTGCGCAAGTTCAACATCGACCCGGTCGCTGCCGGTTCGCCATACCTAGCTACTTCGTCGGCTAATGACTCGTCATTCACCATCACGTACACAGCACCTAGCTACACCGGCGGCTCGCCAATTCTCGCTTTCCAGATGGTTGTTACTGATGTAAACGGCAACTCGTTCGTCAACTCGGCTTGCCCTGCAAGTGGGGCAACACTCAGCTGTAGCGTTATTGGCTTGCCGAACGACGTTGCCTACACCGCCAAGATCGCGGCAATCACAAACTTCGGTGTCGGTCTCTTCAGTGCGGACTCAATGCCACAGACCCCGACTCAGGCTCCGCTGGCGGTGGTCAGCCTTCGCGCTTACAACGTTGCTGGAAACCTGGCGCTTGACTGGGATCAGCCGGTGGCCCTCGACTCGGCTTTCGTTAGCTACGAGGTGTACGTGGCAGCGATCGGAACCGACTTCTCGGCGACCCCGATTTCGACGATCAACAGCTTCAACACAAACAACGCGATGATTTCGGCTGCTGACCTGCCAAGCCTGGTTGCAGCGCCGACCAATGCAAGCCTCCGAGGAGCTTCGCTCGGTTCCTCGAGTGCTCGAACCGGATTCGGAGTCGCCTCGTTCGGCCGCGCCGCCGTCGCTAGCCCGAGCGTTCCTGCTGCTACCATCACGGGTTACAAGGTCAAGGTCGTTACCGTGACTGCGACCACTCGCGTCGAGAGCGCAGAGAACACCAGTCATGCGGTCAATATCCCTGCCGGTGTCGCCGGTGCACCAAATGGTTTGAACAGCAGCAAGCAGTCAGACAGCAGCCTGTTGATTACCTGGGCGGCTCCGACCAACGATGGCGGTCTGCCGATTGCCGACTACACCGTTGAGATCAACGGCCAGGTTGCCTGCACCTCGGTCACCAACTTCGTTTGCACCATGCCAAACGCCTCGCGCGGCACCACGTATGCGATCAGCGTTGTCGCGAACAACTCGGCTGGCGCGGGTGCTGCGGCTACCGTGACCTTCTATGAGGCACTTCCACAGGCTCCGGTGGTCACTCCGACTCCTACCCTGACACCAACGCCGACCCCAACGGTCACGCCAACGCCGACCAAGAAGCCAACCCCTAAGCCGACCAAGAAGCCGACCGCAACTCCGACCGCTAAACCATCGGTTCAGCCTTCGCCAAGCGCTTCACCAACGGCTTCGCCTACCGCAACCGACTCACCTTCGGCCGAGCCGAGTGCTGCGCCAAGTGATTCGGCAAGCCCGGCAGCAACTGACTCGCCATCGGCTAACCCAGAACCGTCATCAACCGATGTTCCAGTGATTCCTGGAGCTGCTCCTGATGACAACGCGCCATCGGAGCCTTACAACCCGATGGGTGACCCGGCTTCAATTCAGCACGTGACCAACACCATTGGCGGAGCCGCCGCCGTCGCTGCCGCGATGGCTGCCGCCGCTGCCGCGGCCGCTGGCGCTGCTGCTGCTGCCGCTGGTTCAGGTGCAGCCGGTGGTGCTCGAGGTGGTTCTTCGGGTGGTTCCGGCGGTTCAGGTGGATCAGGTGGCGATCAGCCTGGTTCGGTCGCGAACATCGACACTGAGCACGAGGAATACGAGTTGCGTCGTCGTGGTCGCGGTGACGGTTGGAGGCTGTGGCGCAAACGGTGGATGACCGCGCTCGATAACCTGAGCATTCGCGTGGTCGAACTAACGGCGCACGCATCCGCCTTGACCAGTCGTATCTTCGTTGATAGCGCCTACCTGCGTGCTTCGCTCGGTGTTTTCTCGATCATCCCGACGATTGCAGCAACCGCGCTTTCGGTCATCGCCCTGGTCATCAACAACGGCGACATCAAGCCTCCGTACTGGCCGATCTTCGTCGCGCTCGCAGTCATCGGTGTCTTCGATGTCGCTGCGGGAACCCTAGCGATGCTGGTCTTTGTGGTTGGCAGCCTGTTCGCCGACCAGTTCAACGGTCTAAACGACCTGCGCCTACTGCTCGGTGTGGTCATCGTCGGTTACGGCCCAGCCCTGCTCGCCAACGCCTTCCGTCAGTTCCGTAAAGTGCCTGAGCAGGGTCACTTCTATTGGTGGGAGCGAGCCGTCGACATCGCGGTTCTGCCGTTCATCGGCGCTTGGACCACCTCTGCCATGATTTCGACTTTGCCCGCACTCGCAGGAATCACCCTGCCGGTTGCAAACCACACCGCAACCTTCTCGATGGCTATCGCGATTGCAACCGCAGCGCGCGTGCTAATCGAAGAAGGCGTTGCACGGTTCTTCCCTGAGCGTCTTGACCGCTTGCACCCAACAGCTGTGCCAAGCGTTCACGTTGCTGGTCGATGGGCCGCACTCTTCATTCGCCTAGCAGTCTTTATCTTTGTGACCGCGGCTCTGATGGGCAACGATTGGCGAACCTGGCTTGGCTCGATTCTGTTTGTGGTCCCAGTTGTTCTCGGCTGGTACTCAGAGAAGTTCCCGAACTATCCGTGGCTCTGGCGAATCTTGCCAAACGGCATCCCTGGACTTGCCTTCACTCTGCTAGTGGCCAACGCTACGACCACTGTGATTGGCTGGATGTTTGGTGCCACCCCTGATCTCGCCCTCTGGTCGTTTGCAATTCTTCCGATTCCAATGCTCGGCCTTTCGATTCTGCAGATTCTTGGACGCCACGGCGAAGAAGATGAGATCCGCTGGATTCACCGTCCTCGAATGATTTGGGTCTATCGCCTAGGTGGCGTGGTTATGCTTGTCGTGACCATGAAGCTAGCCGGAATCTTCTAATGCCAAAACGCGCCAAACCTCGCAAACCAAATGCGAGTCGAACCGCCGCGAGCCTTGCGAACACAGCCTCGCCAAGCGCCGCGCGACGCCGGCGTTTTGCCAAATTCGCCTCGATTCTGGTGGTTATCGCGTTGGTCGCCACAGTTCTTATCGGGGCAATCATTTCGACTCCTGCGAAGGCGAACGAACTAAACGGCTCCGGCAGCCAAGCGCCTATTTCTTCGGTTAGCGCGGCCAGCGCCGAGCCAGACACCGATGGTGATGGAATTCCTAACAATGC
>JAGWUG010000002.1 GCA_028868555.1 Actinomycetales bacterium
CGTTTCGCGCCTCACCCCTCAGCTGCTCTCGGTTGAGGCCTGGGGTGGAGCAACCTACGACGTTGCCCTTCGCTTCCTGGGCGAGGACCCATGGGAGCGCCTGGCAGCACTGCGCGAGGCAATGCCAAACCTTTGCATCCAGATGCTGCTTCGCGGCCGCAACACCGTCGGCTACACCCCGTACCCAACCGAGGTGACCGAAGCCTTCGTTCAGGAGGCAGCAGCCACCGGCGTTGACATCTTCCGCATCTTTGACGCGCTCAACGATGTTGACCAGATGCGTCCGGCCATCGAAGCAGTGCTCCGCACCAAGACCGCTGTTGCCGAGGTTGCTCTCTGCTACACCGCAGACCTGCTCGACCCAGACGAGAAGCTCTACACCCTGGACTACTACCTGAACCTGGCTCAGCAGATTGTTGACGCCGGCGCTCACATCATTGCCATCAAGGACATGGCCGGTCTGCTCCGCCCAGCCGCCGCGGCCAAGCTGGTCTCGGCCCTGCGGGAGCGCTTTGACCTTCCGGTTCACCTGCACACTCACGACACCGCCGGTGGTCAGCTTGCAACCCTCATGGCCGCAATCAATGCGGGCGTTGACGCGGTTGACGTGGCTAGCGCACCGATGGCCGGCACCACCAGCCAGCCCTCGGCATCGGCGCTAGTTGCAGCTTTGGCACACACTGAGCGCGACACCCAGATTCCGCTCTCCGCAGTTACCGCACTGGAGCCTTACTGGGAGACCGTGCGCAACGTCTACGCGCCGTTCGAGAGCGGCCTCCCTGGCCCAACCGGTCGCGTCTACAAGCACGAGATTCCTGGCGGACAGCTGTCCAACCTGCGCCAGCAGGCGATTGCACTCGGACTGGGCGACCACTTCGAGCGCGTTGAAGACATGTACGCCGCTGCCAGCGAGCTGCTTGGCCGTCCAACCAAGGTGACTCCTTCTTCCAAGGTGGTTGGTGACCTGGCTCTGCACCTGGTTGCAGTCAACGCCGACCCTAAGGACTTCGCTGAGAACCCTCAGAACTACGACATTCCAGACAGCGTGATTGGCTTCATGGCTGGCGAGCTCGGCGATCTGCCGGGTGGCTGGCCTGAGCCGTTCCGCACCAAGGTGCTTCAGGGCAAGACCCCTAAGTTTGGTCTAACCCCGGTCAGCCCAGAAGACATGGCGCTGCTTCAGGGCACCGATGCCCAGGCGCGTCGCGACACCCTGAACCGTCTGTTGTTCCCAGCTCCAACCAAGGACTTCCTCAAGATCCGCGACAGCTACGGCAAGTTGGACAACGTGGACACCGTTGACTACCTCTACGGCCTGGAGCAGGGCAAGGAGCACGTCATCGACATCTCCCGCGGTGTTCGCCTCTACGTTGGTCTCGAGGCCATCGGTGGCGCCGATGCCAAGGGCTTCCGCACCGTGATGACCACTCTGAATGGCCAGCTGCGACCAATCCTGGTTCGTGACGCCAAGATTCAGGTCTCTACCCCGCAGGCGGAGAAGGCAGACGCTGGCAACACCTCGCACGTCCCTGCGCCATTCGCCGGTGTGGTGACCATCCAGGTCGTTGAAGGCACTCCTGTCGAGGTGGGCCAGCCAGTGGCAACCATCGAGGCAATGAAGATGGAAGCAACCATCACCGCCAGCAAGGCTGGTGTGGTCAAGCGCCTAGCCATAGGCAAGGCTCAGGCGGTAGACGCCGGAGACCTCATCCTCGTCATCGAATAGTTATACAAAATCGAGCGAATGCCGAGGGATTGCTTAATCCCTCGGCATTCGTTTTGAACGCCATCGGTAGAATGAACGGGTGGTAAACCTGCCCAGGGGGACGGGGCTAAACCAGGAGGAACATAGTGGCGTTTGGTCGCAAGAAACCAGAGAACCAGCCGGCGGATCTATTCGCCGGAACAGTTGCACCGGTCGAGCCTAAGAGCCACAACCTGGCCGAGGTAGCAGTGGACGCAGGCATCATCGATGTCAACCCTTCTACCGCCAGCATCCCAATCGCAACCGAGGCTCTGGTCCCAAACCTGGACCCGCTGCCGGCACCGGTAGCCGCAGTCGCCACACAGGACGTGGTTCGCAGCAACTACAGCCGTCGTGACTCGCTTCGCGGTCAGTCCTTCGACGCCCCAGAGCCGGCCGCCATGCTTACCGCAGAGCGCCTAATCGACACCTCCAAGCGCTTCCGTCCGGCTCCGGAGTCGGGTTTCCGTCGCTTCGTCTACTACGTAACCCTCAAGACCGTAAACATGGGCGACAGCCTGGCGGTCCGTGAGCGCAAGGCAATCGATGCCCGCATCGCTGCCAACCTCGAGGGCGGCACCAAGTTTGTTCCAGTTCTAACCCGTAAGGGTGGTGTGGGTAAGACCACAGTCACCACCCTGCTGGGCATGGCACTCTCGCTCAACCGCGAAGACCGCGTGGTGGCTATTGACGCCAACCCGGACCGCGGCACCCTGGCTGAGCGCGTTTCTAAGAACACCCGCTTCACCGTTCGCGACGTGGTTAACCGTGCCGCCTCCATCGATGGCTTTACCGACTTCTCCACCATGGTCTCGCGCGACGTGACCCGCCTGGACGTTCTCGCCAGCGACAACGACCCAATGCTTTCCGAGGCTTTCAACGAGGGTGACTACAACGTGGTTGCCGACCTCGCCGCCCGCTACTACAGCATCGTGCTGACTGACTGCGGTACCGGTATCGTGCACTCGGTAATGCGCCCAACTCTGCAGCGCGCCAACGGACTCGTGATCGTTTCCGGCGGTTCGGTCGACGAGGCGCGTCTGGCATCGGAGACCCTGACTTGGCTTGAGGCCAACGACTACGGCGACCTGGTTCGCAATGCGGTGGTTGCCCTGAACACCGCAACTCAGGCAACCCAGCTGGTAAAGCTGGACGAGATTGAGGCTCACTTTGCTTCGCGTGTGCGCGCAGTGGTGCGCATTCCTTACGACCCAGCGCTGGCCGCCGGTTCGGTTGTGAAGTTCTCCGAGCTCAAGAAGGCAACCCAGGAGGCTGCTCGCGAGCTGGCCGCCCTGGTGGTTGACAGTCTGCACCTGCCAGCAAAGTAAGGTTTGGCACGGCTTCAATGGCAGTACGTGAAATTCGCCTGTTTGGCGACCCGGTCCTCAAGAGCGTTTGTGACCCGGTAAAGGTCTTTGACGAGCGCCTCGCCCAATTGGCTCAGGACCTGCTTGACACCACCACCCAGATTTCCGGTCGCGCCGGTGTTGCCGCCAACCAGATTGGGGTTGGCCTGCGTGGCTTCTCCTGGAACGTTGACGGCAAGAGCGGCGTGATCTTCAACCCGGTAGTGGTTGAGGTTCGGGGCGAAAAGCATTTGGTTCAGGAGGGCTGCCTGAGTGTGCCAGGCCTCTGGCACGTGACCCCGCGTCACGAATACGCGCGAGTGACCGGTGTGGACGCCGAAGGTAAACCAATCACGCTTGAAGGCACTGGGCTCATGGCTCAGGCACTGCAGCACGAGTGCGACCACTTGGATGGCTTGCTCTACTTGGACCGCCTCGAACCAGAGGAACGCAAGCTGGCCATGCGCAACCTGCGCGACCAGCCCTGGTTTATGAAATAGTTGGCGTCAGGCCAAGTTTCAGTTAGCTGTACAGTTCGGCGATTTTAGCCGCAAAGTCCTCGGTGACCGCCTTGCGCTTCACCTTGAGACTCGGGGTAACGTGGCCCGACTCTTGGGTCAGCTCGGTGTCGAGAATCACAAACTTCTTGATGGCTTCGGCCTTGCTGACGGTCTTGTTGACGCGGTCAACCGCCGCCTGCACCTCGGCAATAACAACCGGGTGGGTTGCAGCCTCGGCGATGGTGATCTGCTTGCTGAGACCGTGAGTTCCAGCCCAGATCGGCAGCATCTCGCTGTCCAGCGAAATCAGGCAGGCAACGAAAGGCTTGTTGTCGCCAACCACCACGGCCTGACCAATCAGCGGGTCGGCGCGCAGCGGGTCTTCCATCGGTGCCGGGGCAACGTTCTTGCCACCGGCAGTAATGATGAGTTCCTTCTTGCGGCCGGTGATGGTGAGGAAGCCGTCGTCATCCAGCGCACCGATGTCACCGGTGCGGAACCAACCGTCGACGATTGCCTCCGCCGTTGCCGCAGGGTTGTTGTGGTAGGCCTTGAGAACGTTGGAGCCGCGGAGCAGAATCTCGCCATCGTCGGCAATTTTGATTCCACAACCTGGCAGCAGGCGACCAACCTTGCCTATGCGAATGCTGCTCGGGCGGGCAACCATCGCTGGTGCGGTGGTCTCGGTCAGGCCGTAGCCCTCGAGGACAATCAGGCCAATGGCGCGGAAGAAGTGACCGAGTCGAACACCCAGTGGCGCGCCTCCGGAAACGGCGTAGCGCACGGCCCCGCCCATGTTGGCGCGGATCTTGCTGAAGACTAGGCGGTCGAACAACCAGAACTTTAGGCGAAGCGAGAGCGAAGGTCCGCGTTCGGTGTCGAGCGCCTTGGAGTAGTCCACGGCCACCGCCGCAGCCTTGCGGAACAGGTCACCCTTGCCTCCGGCTTCCGCCTTCTGCTCGGCCAGGTTGTAGACCTTCTCGAATACGCGCGGAACCGCCAGCAAGAAGTTTGGCTTGAAGGTCTGCATTGCGGATGCCAGGTTTCGAATGTCTGGCTGGTGGCCAACCTTCACGCCGGCGTGGGCAGCCAAAACCTCAACAAAGCGAGCAAAGACGTGTGCCAGCGGCAGGAATAGCAGCGTGGTCTGGCCGTCGGCAATTACCTCCGGCAGCTCCAACTTGGCGTTCTTAGACAGGTCAACAAAGCCCCGATGCGCCAACTCGCAACCCTTGGGCTGTCCGGTGGTGCCGGAGGTGTAGATGATGGTGGCGATGTCGTCGAGACTTGCCTTCGAGCGGTGGGCTTCGAGGGTGGCATCGTCGATGCGCTCTCCGAGTGAACGCAGGCGGTCGAGTGAGCCATCAAACTGGCACCAAACCTCGCGCAGGTATGCGCTCTGGGAACGCACCTCGTTCAGCTTGTCCAGCATCTCCTGGCTCTCCAGGAAGATTCCAACTACCTCTGAGTCACTCAGGATCCAGGCCATCTGGCTGGCGGAAGAGGTCTCGTAGATTGGCACAGAAACGGCACCGGCAAACCAGAGGGCAAAGTCAACCAGGGTCCACTCGAAAGAGGTGTGGCCCATGATGGCCACTCTCTGGCCGGGAAGAATGCCGGCAGCGATGAAGCCCTTGGCCAGCTCCTTCACCTGGGTCAGGAAGTCGGCAGCCGAAAGGTCAACCCACTCGCCTCCATCGGAGGACTGCAGGGCGTAGAGGGGCAGGTTAGGGGTCTTGGCGGCCCGCTCAAGGAGGAGGTCCGTGATGTTGGAGTCGTCGCTAGATTCAATCAACGACGGAAGGTCGTAAGCCTGCATGTCCGTTCACCCCTAACTGCTTAGTATTAGCCACTACTCTAGGGGTTCGGCGGCACCCTTGGGGTGAGGGTTCACTAGACTTTTTATGCGTCCAAAACAACAGAGCGAGGGTCTTTCCATGTATGCAGTGGGCATTGATATTGGCGGCACCAAAATTGCTGGTGCCCTGGTTGACCCAGAGGGAAATCTAGTCCGCGAGCTGCGAGTTCCAACTCCAGCCACCGACCGCGAAGCCATTGTTGACGCAGTAGCCAACCTGATCAACGTTCTCTCCGAGGGCGAGCAGGTTGTTGGTGCCGGTGTTGCCGCTGCCGGATACATCGATGCCGATCAGGCCAACATCGTCTACGCCCCTAACCTTTCCTGGCGAAACGAGCCTTTCAAGGCACTAGTTGAGGCCAAGGTGAACGTTCCAGTTCTGCTGGAAAACGATGCCAACGCAGCCGGCTGGGCTGAGTACCGCTACGGCGCCGGTAAGGGCACCAAGCACATGGTCATGCTCACCATCGGAACCGGAGTTGGTGGAGCGGTTGTCGTCGACTCCCGCCTGCTCCGCGGTGGTTTTGGAGTTGCCGGAGAGCTGGGGCACGTTCGCGTAGTTCCAGAAGGCCGCCTCTGTGGCTGCGGCCAGTACGGCTGCATCGAGCAGTACGCCTCCGGTACGGCTCTGCTTCGCTCTGCTAAGGAACTCGCAGCCAGCGGAAAACCAGAGGGCGCCCGCCTGGCCGAGATTCAGCACCAGACCGGCGAACTGACCGGCATCCAGGTAGCGCAGGCAATCCTGGAGAAGGACCCGGGTGCCGTTGCACTCGTAACTGAGGTTGGCTCCTGGCTCGGCCAGACCATCGCCACCCTGCAGGCGGTGCTTGACCCTCAGGTTGTGGTCATCGGTGGCGGAGTTTCATCGGTGGGAGACGTTCTGCTCAACCCAATCCGCGAGGCGTTCCTGAGCCACCTTCCGGCACGCGGGTTCCACCCGGAGCTGGAAATCAAGGCAGCGGAGTTCCTAAATGACGCCGGATTGGTTGGCGCAGCCGACCTAGCGCGAATGGCGTTCGGTAAACTTTAAGTCTGTGATCTCGCGGGCGGCAGAAAGGCGAAGGGGATGACCTATTTCTTCCTGAAGACCTTTGTGCTGGGTCCACTGCTCCGCGTGCTGTTCCGTCCCTGGGTTCGCGGCGTTGAAAACGTTCCAACCTCGGGTGCCGCCATTCTGGCCAGCAATCACCTTTCTTTCTCAGACTCCATCTTTTTGCCACTGATGCTTCGTCGCCCGGTGACGTTCCTCGCCAAGAGTGAGTACTTCACCGGCAAGGGGCTAAAGGGCGCCTTCAGTCGCTGGTTCTTCACCGCCACCGGTCAGTTACCAATCGACCGCGCCGGCGGAAAGGCATCGGAGGCTTCTCTCAACACCGGTCTTGAAGTTCTGGCTGGCGGCAACCTGCTGGGTATCTACCCTGAGGGCACGCGCTCGCCGGATGGCAAGCTCTACCGCGGCCGCACTGGCATTGCCCGCATGGTGCTCGAGGCCAAGGTCCCGGTCATTCCGGTTGCAATGATTGACACCGAGAAGGTGCAGCCAATCGGCCAGAAGTTGCCAAAGATTCGTCGCGTGGGCATCGCCATCGGCACCCCGCTTGATTTCAGCCGCTTTGAGGGCATGGAGGGCGACCGCATCGTTCTCCGCGCCGTCACCGATGAAATCATGTATGAACTTCAGAAGCTGAGCGGCCAGGTCTATGACGACGTGTATGCCACCAGCGTGAAGAGCCGGATGGCACGCGCCGCTCGTTAGCCCGCTGCCCTCCAAAACCCAAACAAACCGCCATTCAAAAGGAAACCAAATTGGCAAGTGCGAATGAACCTTACGTTGTAGCAGATCCGCAGGTGATTGCAGGTCTGGACAACTATGTGAACCTTCCAGCAGCGCAGCAGCCAACCTGGTATTCCACCGATGCCCTGGCCGCATCCCGCGAGACCCTGTCCAAGCTGCCTCCGCTGGTGTTTGCCGGTGAGGTAGACCGTCTGCGTTCGCGCCTGGCCGATGCCGCCGCCGGTAACGCCTTCCTGCTTCAGGGCGGCGACTGTGCCGAGACCTTCGCCGATGCCACCGCTGACCGAATCCGCAACCGCGTCAAGACCCTGCTGCAGATGGCCGTTGTGCTGATGTACGGTTCTTCGCTTCCAGTTGTGAAGATGGGCCGCATGGCTGGCCAGTTTGCTAAGCCTCGCTCCAACGACAACGAGACCCGCGGAGACATCACTCTGCCGGCCTACCGTGGCGACGCCGTGAACGGTTACGACTTCACCCCTGAGAGCCGCCGAAACGACCCAGCCCGCCTGGTTCAGGCGTACCACACCTCGGCCAGCACCCTGAACCTGATTCGCGCCTTCACCACCGGTGGTTTCGCGGACCTGCGCTCGGTGCACGAGTGGAACAAGGGCTTCACCGACAACCCAGCCAACGCTCGCTACGAGTCGCTGGCCAAGGAGATCGACCGCGCCATCCAGTTCATGGCAGCGGCAGGAGCCGACTTCGAGGCGCTTCGCTCCACCGAGTTCTACACCAGCCACGAGGGTCTGCTGTTCGATTACGATCGTCCGCTGACTCGCATCGACTCCCGTACCGGTACCCCATACGTGACCAGCGGACACTTCATCTGGATTGGCGAGCGTACTCGCCAGCTGGACGGCGCCCACGTTGACTTCCTGTCCCGCGTTCGCAACCCAATCGGAGTGAAGCTTGGCCCGAGCACCAGCCCGGACGACCTGCGCGCCTTGATTGAGAAGCTGGACCCAAACCGCGAGCCTGGTCGTCTGACCTTCATCACTCGCATGGGTGCAACCAAGATCCGCGAAGCCATGCCAAAGCTGGTTGAGACCGTGAAGAGCACCGACTGCAACCCGCTCTGGATCACCGACCCAATGCACGGCAACGGCATCACCACCAAGAACGGCTACAAGAGCCGCCGCTTTGACGACGTCATGGACGAGGTCCGCGGCTTCTTCGAGGTGCACGCCGAGGCTGGAACCTTCCCTGGCGGAATCCACATCGAGCTCACCGGCGACGACGTTGCCGAGTGCCTCGGTGGCTCGGAGCGCATCGATGAGGCCGCACTAGAGGCGCGTTACGAGTCGCTCTGCGACCCACGCCTGAACCACATGCAGTCGCTGGAGCTTTCGTTCCTGGTGGCAGAGCTGCTGGCCAGCCGCAACAAGAAATAAACCCAACGGCTCAGTCTGTAAACGTCGAAGGCCCCCGATTTCTCGGGGGCCTTCGCAATTCTGGAGTGGCTACTTGCTGGTGATAATCACCTGGGTGCCGCGCTTGACCACGGTGCCGGGAGCAATGCTGGCCGACTTAACCTTCACGATGCCCCAGTTGGACTGCAGCTGGTTGGTGTTGACCACAACGTCAAAGCCGAGAGTGTCGAGTAGGAGCTTGGTTGCCGCGATGGTCTCGTTCTTCACCGGCGGCATCACTACGGTTGTCGGACCCTTGGAAACAATCAGAGTCACCGAGCCGGTCACGGGCAGCGGGTCCTGACTCGGGTTCACCTGAATGACCTGTCCGGTGGCAACGGCATCGGAGTAATCAAGCGCAACCTGCGATACGTTCACTCCCGCGGCCTTGAGCGCGTTGGTGGCATCGGCTTGGGTTTGGCCAACCACCGATGGGAGCGGCCCGGCCGAAACCTTCAGGGCGATCTTGCTGCCCACGGCTATTTTGCTGCCGTCGCTTCCGAGATAGTCGAAGATAGTGCCCTTGGTGGTGCTCGAGTAAAACTGGCTGGCGGAGCCGGCGCCGAAGCGGGCGGCGGTTAGTTTGCTCGCTGCCTCGGCGGGGGTTAGGCCCTTCAGGCTGGGCACCGATGCCAGTTCCGCGCCCTTGCTCACGAATACCGTGATGGTTCCACCGCGCCAGAACAGGCTGCCCGCGGCTGGATCGGTGTGAGTCACGAGTCCGTCGCTCACGGTGCTGGAGTACTCGCCAATCACCTTGAGGTTGGTGGAGTAAGGCTCGAGAACGGTCTTGGCGCTGGCCAGAGAGGTGCTGGTCAGGTTGGGGAGAGCGCTCATGCCACCGGGGCCGGCGCTGAACCACCATCCGGCTCCGGAGCTGGCCAGTGTGGTGAGAGCTATCGTCAACGCAATCCACTTGCCACGCTTGCGGCGACGCATGGATAGTTCTTCGAGCGGGCTGAGAGCCTCTTCGGCGACTGCGCCGTCCAGAACGGTGGTGGAGTTACCGCCGAGGTCGGGTGCACCAGCGCCTAAAACCTGAGTTGCCCCTGTGTTCGGGAAATCCGATGGATAGCTGTCACCGATGACTGTGGTTCCGTTTTCATCGAGGAGCGGATTGTCGATGCGCACGGTGGCATTGACCGGGATAACCCGGGTGGCGGCAATCTGAGCGAACTGGGGGAGGTCTAGGCGCGCCGTGGCGCCGTTACCCGCCTTGAGCTCGGCCTTGACGCGCTGAACCACCTCTGAGAGCACCTGGGCGTTGGCTGGGCGGTGCTGCGGTGCCATAGCGGCGGCCCAGAGCACCAGTTCATCCAGGAGCGGGGGAATGCTGGCATCGATGCTGCTCGGTGCTGCCACTCCAACGGTGGTGTGCTGGTGGGCGATGTGCGCCACATCATCACCGGCGAAAGGCTGGCGGGCGGTGAGGAACTCGAACAGCATGATTCCGGCCGAGTAGACGTCGGAGCGGGCGTCGGCCTGGCCGCGCGTGAGCAGCTCTGGCGCGATGTAGGCGATGGTTCCGAGCAGCGAGCCGGTTGAGGTGTTGGAGTTTACGTCGCGAGCCAGCCCAAAATCGCCCAGCTTGATTCGACCATCATCGGCGAGAAATACGTTCTCCGGCTTGAGGTCGCGGTGCAGGATTCCGGCACGATGAGCAGCCGCCAGTCCCTGCAGCACTGCATCCAGGAGGTCGAGAGCGCGCATCGGTGTGAGCTTGCCAAATTTGTCCAGGGCGTCACGGAGGGTCATGCCCGGCACGTATTCCATGACCATAAAGGTCTGGCCGTTTGCCGTGCCCTGATCGAAAACATTCACCAGGTTTGGGTGGTTCAGGCGGGCGGCCATCTTGGCTTCGCGGATGAACTTCTCGGTGAATCGAGGATCTGCTGCCAGGTGCGGATAGATGACCTTTACGGCAACCTGGCGCTCTAGGCGCTCATCGGTGGCGAGGTAGACGTCTGCCATTCCGCCGCGTGCCAGCAGCCGGTCAATGCGGTATCTGTCCGCAAGGATCTGGTTCTGGAGCGACAAGGAAGGCCTTTCTGCGCATCTGCTGGCCTGAGCCGAGCCGATGTTTCTCTACCAAGAGTAGTTTTTCAACCCGCAGTTTTGGTCTAGGCAGGGCAGTAACAACCTAGTAAAGGATTGTGAATCCACTGTTCCGTGCGGCTGGAGTGTGGCAGTCTATAAGCGTGAAGGAAGTATTTGCCGGTGTGAACTGGCTCACAATCCCAGATGTTGCCCAACTACTCGACCTGCCGCTAGGCAAGGTACACCGTCTTATCGAAGACCATCACCTAATCGAGACCCGCATTGACGGGGTTCGCAAGGTGCCGGCCGACGCCATCAAGGATGGCGAGCCACTACCAACCCTGCGTGGAACTATTCAGGTGCTCACCGATGCCGGTTACGACATGGATGAGGCGCTGGAATGGCTCTACACCGTGGAGGATTCGCTGGGAACCACGCCGATGGCGGCGCTGGTGGCTGGTAAGCGTGCGGAGATTCGCCGCATCGCACAAACTTTGTTCTAAGCCAACCTACTTTTGGCGGTTGATGACCATCTCGGCAAGCTCACGCAGCTTGGCCTTGGCATCCGCACCAATCTCTAGCGCGTCAAGCGCCTCAAGCGACTGTGACGCCAGATCCTCAATCATGCGCTCGGTCTTGTTCAAGGCGCCAGAGCCGATAATGGTCTGCTGCAGCGACTTGATCTGATCTTCATCGAGGCTTCGCGAACTAATCATTTCGTCGAACACTCGAGCCACCGAAGTGCTCAGGCCCTCACGAGTGAGCCCAACTAGCACGGTGCGCTTTCCCTCACGAAGATCGTCACCCACTGGCTTGCCGGTGATTGCAGGGTCTCCAAAGACTCCGAGCACGTCATCGCGAAGCTGGAAGGCCAGACCCAGTGGGATGGCAAAGGTGGAGAAGGCGTGCAGCAACTCTTCATCGGCACCTGCGAATGCGGCGCCAATCAGCATCGGTGCTTCAAGCGAATACTTGGCGGTCTTGTAGAGCATGACGCGGTTGGCGCGCCAGACCCCCTCGCTGATTGGGCGGGTTAGGGCCGCGTTCTCCTCGAGAACGTCGAGGTACTGGCCGGCCATTACCTCGGTGCGCATCAGTGCAAACTGGTCGCGGCAGGCAATCTCAATCTCGCGGCTTGGGGAGCCTGCGGAGAGCGAGCGGCCAAAAATCTCTGAGCTCCAGGAAAGTAGCAGGTCTCCGGTGAGCACACCCGCACCGATGCCGAAACGCTCCGAAGAGCCCAGGTAGCCCTGGCCCTCGTGCAGTTGGGCAAACTTTCGGTGGACAGCCGGCTCGCCGCGACGAGTGTCGGACTGGTCGAGAATGTCGTCGTGAACCAGGGCGGCCGCGTGGAACATCTCGAGGGCACTGGTGATGCCAACCATGGCCTCGGATGATGCGGCTAGCTGCTCGGGAGTTTGGCGGGGCTGAACCACCGAAAGAGTCCCGGTCCAGGCGTAGTAGCAGAAAAGTGCGCGGAAGCGCTTGCCACCGCGAAGCAGCGCCTTGCTGTAGTCAACAATGGGGGACAGGTCGGGGGAGATGGCGTGGAAATCGGTGCGCTGCTGCTCGCAGAAATCATCGAGCGATTCCTGGATTAGGGCAAGGAGATTGGCCGTTTCGCTCATGACCACTACCTTATCGTTTGCCCCTTGTTGGGCCGGGCCTGCTCGCCTAAAATCAAGGTAAGCAGGAGGCAACCATGGGTCTTTCAGAACACGAACAGCGAGTGCTCGACGAGCTCGAGCGTGGCCTCTATGCCGAAGACGAATTGCTGGCCCGCCGAATTCAGAAGGCAGCTAATCAGACCCCAGATCGCCTGAAGCAGCGCAGTGCCGCCCGCAGGATTGCCGGAGCGCTTGTGGCGCTCGCCGGACTTGGCGTGATTCTGGTTGGTGCAATCACTCACTACGCCTGGATGGGTGCCGGTGGCTTTGTGGTCACTTTGCTGGGCTTGCTGCTCGCCACCACCTCCGGCAAGGCGGTAGTTGATGCTCCCCAAGAGCCAGTATCGGTGGCCTCGGGTGCAAGACAGAGTTCCGCCGCAACTGCTAGTAGTGCCGGATCGCGACCAGCCAAAAAGAGCTGGTTCTCGAGTCTGAACGACTTCTTCGAGGAGCGTTGGGATCGCCGCAACGGCCTCTAGCCGGTAGTGAAATCCCTGCCTCCACTTTCCACCACTAAAACCGCTCGGTAATCCACCGAGCGGTTGTTTTTTGCCCGAAATCGCTCCCATTTAAGCCATTTTCAGGGGAAAAACGGTGGTTTTGAGTGAATTTCCCTCCACCTTGAAATTTCCGCGACACGACGGGAAATTTGTTATAAAAAAGTGGCGAAATTCGCTCCAATTTCCGCACTTGTGGTGCGTTTTGGAGTAAAGTGGAGGCATAAGGACCCGAGGTGGAGTTCAGTGAAGGAGGGGTTCTGATGTTGCTTGGCACTCACAACCCACGCCTGGACGAAAAGGGTCGCCTGATCCTGCCCGCCAAGTTCCGCGATGAGTTCTCAACCGGTTTGGTAATCACCCGCGGCCAGGACCGCTGCCTCTATGTATTCAGCGCCCGCGAGTTCGAGCAGCTCACCGACAAGATCTCCCAGGCGCCAATCTCCAGCAAGGCAGCGCGCGACTTCCTCCGCAGCCTGCTCTCCGGCGCCACCGATGAGGTTTCCGACAAGCAGGGTCGCGTCACCATTCCGGCAATGCTTCGCGACTACGCCGGCCTCGATCGCGACCTGGCCGTAATCGGCATGGGCAACCGCGCCGAGATCTGGGATCTCAAGGTTTGGAACGACACTCAGGCTGCACGCGATGCCGCCTTCTCGGAGATTGCCGAGGAGGTGATTCCGGGCCTCTTCTAGGGTCCGGTGTGGTTTCATCCGATTTAGTCAGGCACTCTTCCCCGATGCCTGAAAGAAGCGGATGAGAATCAGGCCAGATCCTCGGATTCCGGTAGTTATGAGCAGTAAGCCAATCGACCAGATTCACGCTCCAGTGCTGCTTCAGCGCTGCATCGAGGTGCTGGCACCGGCTCTCGAGGGCAAGCCTGCGGTTCTAGTTGACGGCACCTTGGGCCTGGGCGGTCACAGTGAAGCATTCTTGGAGCGCTTCCCGCAGCTCACCCTCATCGGAATCGACCGCGACACCAACGCTCTCAAGCTGGCTGGTGAGCGCCTGGCTCGCTTCAGCGACCGCATCCACCTGGTTCACGCCGTTTACAACGAGGTTGCCGAGGTTGTCGAGGAGCTTGGATTCAAGCGCGTGGACGCAATCCTGCTGGACCTAGGCGTTTCGTCGATGCAGTTGGATGAGGCAGACCGTGGTTTTGCCTACAGCTACGACGCACCGCTAGACATGCGCATGGACACCACTCGCGGCATCACGGCCGCCGAGGTCGTCAACGAATACTCCGAGGCTGACCTCGCCCGCATCTTCAAGGAGTTTGGCGAGGAGCGCTACGCCAAGCCCGTTGCCAAGGCAATCGTTGCGGCTCGTGCGACCACTCCTTTCACCAGCAGCGCAGCGCTCACCGCGCTCATCGCCAAGGTGATCCCATTCATCCCGGGCAAGTCCACCGGACACCCAGCCAAGCGCGTCTTTCAGGCCCTACGCATCGAGGTAAACGGTGAACTCGAGGTTTTGTCCGAGACCATGCCGGCAGCAATCTCGGCCCTCAAGGTTGGCGGACGCATCCTCGTGCTTGCCTACCAGTCGCTTGAGGACCGCATCGTAAAGCAGGCCTTCGCCAAGGGTGCCACCAGCAGCGCACCACTTGACCTGCCAATTGAACTTCCCGAGCACGCCCCATACCTTCGCCTCGTGGTGAAGGGTGCGGAGCTGGCATCGGAGCAAGAAATCCAGGAAAACCCACGCGCGGCTTCGGTTCGCCTCCGCGCAGTTGAAAAGATTCGGAACGCAGCATGAGCGCAGCACTCAACCTGAAGCCAATGGCACGCCCAAGCCTCACCGTGGTGCAGGGCCAGCGCCCGAGCATCCTGCCTCGCGTTCAGGGTCGCCTCGGCTTCGCGCTCATGGTGGTCATCGGTTGCCTCAGCATCGCGCTCCTCAACCTGGGCCTCAACCTTGCCACCAGCACCGGCGTCTACCAGGTGGCCGGCCTCAAGGCCGAGAAGGCTCGCCTAGACCTCAACACTCAGATTTTGGCTCAGCAGGTTGACTCCCTCTCGAGCAACCAGAACCTTGCCAGCGCCGCACAGGCCATGGGCATGGTCTCAAACGCCAACCCAGTCTTCCTCGATGTCAACAGCCACAAGGTGGTTGGTGACGCAACCGCAGCGAGCGGTAACCTGCAGGGTCGCGTTTCGGGCAACTTGATTGCCAACGCCCAGTGGACCACTCGCTCCAGCGCCGGCCAGATCCGCAACGCTCTGGCCCGCGAACAAGCCAAGGCAACCGCATCGGTTGCAACAAGTGTCGCCACCGCAACCGCTAGTACCGCGTCGAAAACCAAGCCTGTTGCTGCAACTAGCACCAGTTCGAACGCTGAAGCCGGGTATGTCGGTGGCGCAAAATCGTCTGCCCCTCAAGTAGGTTTGGCAAATAGCGGAATCCCAACCGCACCAACGCACTAACACTCCGCCCTTCGGGCCGCAGTACCGATTTAGCCTTTCGGGCAACAGTGCCGATGTCAGCCTTTAGGGCAGAGGGGAGCCAGGATGGCAAAGCGACAGCCAAGCGTTGAAGCGTCGCGCCTGCGCGCGGCCCGCATCGGTGTGCTTTTGATTCTGGCCGCGTTCGTCTTTGCCCTGGTTCGCATCCAGATTGTTGATGCGCCAAAGATCAACCAGCAGTCCATGGACCGCCGCAGCAACACCGTGACCATTCCGGCGATGCGTGGTGACATCGTTGACACCAACGGCAAGATTCTGGCAACCACCGTGATGTCCTACGACATCAACGTCGACCCGCTCCTGGTGGCTCCATACACCGCGACTGTTGACGGCAAGGATGTCACCTACACGGTGCAGGACGCCACCAACCAGCTGGCCTACATTCTCAAGCTGGACCCAACCGTGGTTGCCGCTAAACTCAAGGGCACTTCGCACTACTCGCAGGTTGCCAAGCAAGTTGACGGCGCAACCTACCTTCGCATCAAGCGCCTCGACATTCCCTGGGTCTACCCGCAGGCCGTGCCACATCGCATCTATCCGAACGGCGCTCTAGCAGGCAACCTACTGGGCTTTGTTGGCTCCGAGGGCAACGCGCTCGAGGGCTTGGAGCTCTCCGAGAACAAGTGTCTAGCCGGTGTTGACGGCCAGGAGACCTACCAGCGCGGTGTTGACGGTATTCGTATTCCGGGAACCGCGGCTGTGGCTGTTGCCCCCAAGAATGGCGGCACTCTCAAACTCACCATCGACAGTGACCTGCAGTACTACGCGCAGCAGATCATGGCCAAGTATGTTCGCAACGAGCGCGCCGACTGGGGTAGCGCCATTGTGGTGGAGGCCAAGACCGGCAAGGTTCTGGCGGCCGCCGAGGTACCATCGGTGGATCCAAACGCATACTGGACCACCAGCGCCGATGCTCGTTCGGCGCGAATCTTCCGCACCACCTTTGAGCCGGGTTCCACCATCAAGACCGTGACCGCAGCGACCGCAATCGACCAGGGGGTTGCAACCCCAACCACCCAGGTTCTGGCTCCGCAGACCACCTTCGTGCTCAACCACTTCCGCATCAGCGACTCCCACATGCACCCAACCGAGAAGTTGACCCTCCAGGGAATCCTGATCGAATCCTCCAACACCGGAATCATTCAGATTGGCATCAAGGTTCCTTATGAGACCCGCGCCGCCTACTGGGCCAAGTTCGGTCTTGGTGCCCGTACCGCTGTGGACTATCCGGGCGAGGGTTCCGGCATCGTTCACAACACCGCCCCAGACGGCGTCTCGGTCTACACCTCGATGTTTGGTCAGGCCATGACCGTTACCCCAATCCAGACCGCTTACATCTACCAGACCTTTGCCAACAACGGTGTTCGCCTTTCGCCGCAGCTGATGACCACCTGCACCGCTGCGGATGGCACCGTAACGCAGGTGCAGAAACCTCAGACCGCAACTCGTGTTCTGAAGCCATCTACCGCCCGCCAAGTTGTGAACATGCTCGAGGGTGACGTGGTTCAGAAGGGTGGAGTTGGTTCCACCGCCGCAATTCCTGGCTATCGTCTAGGTGGCAAGTCGGGTACAGCGCAGATTGCTGACGGTCGCGGTGGCTATGGCGCACTGCACGCCATCTCGTTCATCGGCATGGCTCCGGCCGAGGATCCGCAGTATGTTTTGGCTGTCACCATCTACAAGCCACGAACCGTTAGCAACTCAATCGGTGCAACCCCGCCGTTTAAGGCCATTATGGAACAGATACTTCGTATGTATCGCGTACCGCCAAGCACCAC
>JAGWUG010000132.1 GCA_028868555.1 Actinomycetales bacterium
AGTGCGATTAGGTTGGACTGCAGCCCTTTCAGACGTGGCCAAACCAGACCCAGGAAGGCAGCAGCTGCAGCAGCATCCAGGCCCCAAACGCTTGGGGCACCCATGACCGAACCTAGCAATGCCCCAATCAGTGTGAAGAGATTCCAGAACACGAAGACAGCCAAGCCGGTAATCCAGAAGCCGCGCTTTGAGTCTGCGGTATTGTCCTGGGCGGCGGAAACTGCATTCGATTCATCGATGGTCAGCTGGCTGGCAACTAGCTTGAATACGCCTGCGACACCTAGAACGCCGTTGAGCCGAAGAGCGTAGAAGCCGTTTCGAATGCCCAGAAGCCATGCCGAGAGAATGGCTGGGATGATTCCGGCTGGGCCACTTGCGGCGATAACTCCGGCAACCGCAAACTGGCTACCACCAGAGAACATAAGCAGGGAAAGCACCTGTGTCTGGGCAATGGAGAGGCCTGCAGCAACAGCAAGTGCGCCAAATGATGTGCCGTAAAGGCCAACCGCTAGACCAACGCCAATGCTCGTGGAAACCACGGTTGAGCGCGACGTCTTTGGCATTGCTCCAGTCTACAAAGACCTACCTATTTCACCGTGATGGTGGCAGTTACGCCAGCAGGGCGACAGAAAGAAATGCGAAGATGGCCACGAAAATGGCGGGGGTAACAAACTTCACCACGGGCAGGTACTTGGCGGCGGCCGCGATTCGAGTTGTTGAAGCTTGTCTAGGCGCAAGCGAGGACAGTTCCTCGGAAATCGCCATTGCTTCGTCTGCTGCGGCGAATTCGGCTAACGCTCCGAGGATTCCGGAAGCAAGCAGAATGAGCTCCGCGCCCCAGCGAACACTGAGCGGGGCGTCAGCCAAACCAAACTGGAGAAGAGCCACGGTGGTTATGAGCAGTGCGGTAGGAGCAAGCTGGGCAATAATGATTCGGGTCCAAGCTTGCGACCACTGGCGGACTAGATCTAGCTGGTTCACGGTTACTCCTAGTTGATTATTAGTTAAAGAGGCAGAACCGAATTGGGTAACAACGCATTCCAAGAACGCATGTCCGTTCGCTTTCGCCGCTTGCTCTCGGGCGCACCAGATGGTGTTCCGCCTTGGCTTGAGATTATTGCAGCCGGTGACGAACCCGGCTTATTTACCCCCGACGATGCTCCCTGGGTGGTTCACGCCGACTTCGGAACGCTGGTTGGAGGCATCCGTGCGCTTCTGATGCAGGCACTGCACCCCGGAACCCTGCGGGGAGTGGCCGACCACTCGCGCTACCAGGAAGACGCGCTGGGGCGCCTGGCTGGAACCATCCGCTGGTTGACCGTCACAACTTTTGGTTCCCACGCCGCCATTGCCCGAGAGGCCGGGCGGGTGAATCGCCTGCACGAGCGCGTGGTGGGTGAGTACGAGGTGAACTCGGGGGAGACCAAGCCCTATCGCGCCGCCGACCCAGACCTTCTGCTCTGGGTGCATCTCGCTTTCATGGAGAGCTTCCTGGTTTGCCACGAGTGGTACGCCTGGAGGCCAATCCCCGGAGGCGCAGACGCCTACGTGGAGCAGTGGGCCAGGTCTGTGAAACCGCTCGGTCTTGAAACTGCACCGATGAACCGAGCCGCCATGGATGCAGAGATTGCACGGATTCTTGCCACCGATGTGCTGCGCGTGGACGACCGCACCCGTGACGTTGTGAAGTTCATCCAATACCCGCCGCTGCCTGGACTGGCGCGGATCAGCTACCGCCTGCTCTTTGACGCCGCGGTCGTTTCGCTTGAGCCGGAGTTCCGCGCGATGTTGGGGTTGAAGGCCGCGCCTAGGTGGCTGGTTCAGCCACTGACTCGAGTGCTTCTGCGCACCATCAGGTGGGCTATCGGACCAGAATCACCGATCGAGGACGCGGGGCGCGATCGGCTCGTGCGCATCGGTGCTTGGAGCCCTGAAAGGGCTAGTTAGCCGAGTTCTGCGATGCGGGCTTTCACCAGGCTGGCGAGCAATGCTTTTGGAAGCGGTTGGTCCACTGCGAACTGCAGCGAGGACTTGGCAACCACGAACCCTGCGAGCTCGGACTCATGTGCGGCCATGACATCTGCGCTCTGAGGGGAAAATGTCAGGTGGTTCTTGAACGCGCAGAGCCCCGCAACGTTCTTGCCCTTGAGCTTGAAGATGGGGGCACCCCAGCCGATGGTCTCCTGCAACTCAGGTTCGATCTCAAGAAGCATTTGCCGCATCGCCTGAAGGGTGGAGCGTTTCGGCTCGTCAAGCTCGGCGAGGTATTCGTCTACGTTGGCTGCTGGCATGAGAAAACTCTAACTTTTCGAGTGAATGGCTATTTTGGCTTGCACACTACTACGCAATGTGTAATAGTTAAAGCGAAAGGGGGCACCAATGGATTCTTCACAACTCCTCAAGGGGGTTTTGGATACCGCGGTTTTAGCTGTTCTGGAAAACGAAGACGGCTACGGCTACGACATTGTTCGCAGACTTAGGGAGGCCGGATTCACTGACATCGGTGATGCAACTGTCTACGGCACGCTGCGCCGCTTGTATGCGGCGGGGCTGCTGAAGACCTACGTGGTTCCGTCCGACGACGGCCCGCACCGTAAGTACTACGCCGTCAACAACCAGGGTCTGGAAGCGTTGCAGCAGCAGCGCGGAATCTGGGCTGACTTCGCCACCAACATGTCCCGCATCTTGGGCACAGTAAACAAGTCCTCTGAGGGGAAGAGCAAATGACAAAAGTTCTAGACAAGGCCATCACAGCATTTGTCACCGATGTACGGGCAGCCCTCGGTGGGCAGGATCCGAATGTGATCGCCGACCTGACCGACAATCTGGAGGCGGACCTCCTTGATCGTCAGGCCGAGGAGGGTGGCAACTTCAAGTTGGGGAACCCGAAGGCTTACGCGAACGAACTGCTGGCAAGTGCGGGTCTTCTATCGGTGGCCGGAGCGGACAGCCGAGGTCGCCGATTCTGGCGTGCAGTTGGGGGAGCGGTATGGCGATTCCTAAGGGCGGTTCGCCCAACCTGGTGGGTGTTCCGCGGTCTAATGGCCTACACGCTCATTTGGTTTGTGCTGCTCAAGCAAACCAAGTACTTCCCGGACAACTTTGGCGCGTGGCTTGCCCTCGGAGTTCTAGTGGTGGTGAGCGTTCAGATTGGCCGAGCCAACTGGCGGCACTGGGGGCTGCGGGTTCCGCTCGCAGTTCTGAATCTGGTTGCCATTGTTACCGCTGGATTCTGGCTGATTAGTTTCAACAATGTGCGCGATGACTATCAGCGCCTTGCGGCTGAGTATCACTCGGGTCTGCTGCTCAGTCATGGGCACATCGTGGGCTTTGTAAACGCCTATGACAAGAACGGCAACAAGCTGCCCATGGCTACCCTCAAGGAGCTGGACGGAACCCAGCTGTATGAGGCGCCAACTGACCTGATTCTTCCTGAGGGAGTCGCAAAACTGGTGGGCATGCCGCTTAAGAGTGCCATCGGCCAGCTCACTGCCCTGGGTTATAACAACGTGTCGATCGACTACGAGCACGTGGCTGAGGC
>JAGWUG010000133.1 GCA_028868555.1 Actinomycetales bacterium
GGTGGGCGAGTGGTGCACCACCTTCGCGACATGCTCACCAACCCAAAGCACTCGGTAGTGATGGTTGGCTACCAGGCCATCGGCACCCGCGGACGCGCCCTGGTTGACGGCGCCGAGTTTGTGAAGATGCACGGCGAGCTGGTTCCGGTAAAGGCCCAGGTGGAACAGATTGAATCGTTCTCGGTCCACGCCGATGCCAATGAGCTGATGGCCTGGATGGGGACTATTTCCGAAGCGCCAGGACAGGTATTTGTGGTTCACGGTGAGGCCGGTGCCGCCGAAATCTTCAGTGATCGCATTCATGCCCAGCTGGGCTGGAAGTCGCACGTGCCTCACATCGGCGAGAAGGTTTCGCTTTAGTCACGGTTGCGTGTTGCCCCCTGTTGTTGCTCGGTTTGGGTCAATAGACTGAGAGCGTTTGGGCACAAACGATTTTGAGGTCAAAAGCCCCAGTCAAATGCCGCAGTCAAAACAACAATGGAGTTGAAATGACAAAAACCAGAACCGAACACGACCTGTTGGGTGACTACGAAGTACCGGCCTCCGCTTACTGGGGAGTGCACACTGGAAGGGCTCGCGAGAACTTTCCAATCTCGGGCGTTCCCATCGGCCACTACCGAAGCCTCATTAAGGCCCTGGCGCTTGTGAAGGTGGCCGCGGCGCGAGCCAATGTTGGTTGCGGCGTTCTAGATTCCAAGCTGGCAGACCCATTGATTGCCGCCGCCCTCGAGGTTGCCGACGGCAAACTGGACGGCGAGTTTGTCGTTGATGCCATTCAGGGTGGTGCCGGCACCAGTACCAACATGAACGCAAACGAGGTAATCGCCAACCGAGCCCTAGAGCTCATGGGTTTTGCCAAGGGCGAGTACCAGCACCTCCACCCGCTCAATCACGTCAACATGTCGCAGAGCACAAACGATGTTTACCCCACCGCGGTCAAGCTGGCCACGGTTATGGAAATCAAGAACCTAATCGTTGCCCTCAAGCACCTTGCCGCTGCCTTCACCCGCAAAGCCGAGGAGTTCAGTCACGTCATCAAGATGGGCCGCACTCAGCTCCAAGAAGCCGTGCCCATGACGCTCGGCCAAGAGTTTGCCACCTTCGCTCGCATGATTGGCGAGGACGTTCAGCGCCTAGAGGAGTGCATCCCGCTGCTGGGTGAAATCAACCTCGGCGGTACCGCAATTGGCACCCAGCTCAACGCCCCTGCGGGCTACGCCCAGATGGCCTGCGCCTTCCTTCGTGACCTCACCGATGACCTTCCGCTAACCGTTGCCACCGACATGGTGGAGGCCACCCAGGACACCGGTGTCTTCGTGATGGTGAGTGGCGTGATCAAGCGCACCGCTGTGAAGCTCAGCAAGATCTCGAACGACCTTCGACTGTTGTCATCTGGACCGCGCGCTGGACTCAACGAGATCAATCTGCCCGCCCGCCAGGCCGGCTCGTCGATCATGCCGGGCAAGGTCAACCCGGTGATTCCGGAGGTTGTAAACCAAATAGCCTTCGCCGTGGTGGGAAACGACATGACCATCACAATGGCATCGGAAGGTGGTCAGCTCCAGCTCAATGCCTTTGAGCCAATCATCTGCCGCGCCATGATGATGAGCCTTACCCAGCTGACTTCCGGTTGCTACACCCTGGCGGATCGCTGCGTTGATGGCATCACAGCAAACGTTGACCGGCTGCGTGAATCGGTGGCCAACTCCATCGGTTTGGTTACCGCACTGGCACCGATGCTCGGCTACGAGGCCGCCACAGAGGTGGCACAGCGAGCCGCTGCCGAGGACAAGACGGTGCGTGAGGTTGTGCTCGAACTAGGCCTGATGTCGGCCGATGAGTTTGAGGCAGTCCTTGGAGACGTGGAACGGCTTACCCGCCCAGCTCGCTAGCCGTTCTGCTCTTCGTCCTGCAGCTTCTTGAGTTCGGCCTTGACTGCCGCACGGCGCTGGCGGATCTTCTGAACAACCGGGCCGGCTATGCCGCCCAGAACTACAAGAATCAGTCCCGCTCCCAGGTAGGGCAGGTTGGTGATGAATGGGTCTGCGGTTGGGGTCGCACTAGGAGCCGGAGCCGAGATCGCCATTGGAGTGGCATCGGTGTAGGCGCGGTCGATTGCCGAATAGACGGCGTTGCAAGAACCGCCCAGAGCTGGGCCCATGCTGTGCTGAACGCCGTTTGCGGAGTCGCTTGCATTGGTGACGGTGAAGCTAAAAGAGCCCTCGCTCGGGTGGCCATCGTTGGAAACCGAGCGCCAGTTGACGGCGTAGTCGCCATTTGCAGGGAAGTTCATTGGCGCACTCAGGGTTGCGCCCTCAACGGCGAGGCAAGTGCCGGTGAGGGTGACCTGATCGCCTAGGGCATCAGTGACCTCAATGGCTTCACCCGCGAAATCAGCGCTCTTCATGATGTCTTCGTTGAAGGTCACCGAGACTGTGACCGCTCCGGCCGAAACGGTGGAGTCGGCTGCTGGAGTGGTTCCAACCACCTCATCGTGGGCGTTGGCGGCAAGTGGGGCGAGGGCTACGAGGGATGCTGAGAGCAGGGCGATAAAGGCACTCTTGTGCGGAAACTTCATGCTTTTACTCTAGCCAGAGGTCTAAAATTCTTGGAAGTGGCATCGTCTGAGGTGCACCTAACCACGGGAGTCAAATGTCGGACAAGCAACGCTTCGCATACTTCAAGGAAGTTGCCATCGGTGGCGGAATTGGTGTGCTGGTTCTGGCTCTCGTGATTGTTGGTTTCAGCGTCTCCGGTGGTGTTCCAACCGGCACGACCAACCCAACCACCAGTCAGAGCGGTTCGGTCAATCCGTCGGCAAGTGCATCGGTGGCTATGTGCTCCGTGCAAGACCAGGCCAACGATGAGCGTATGGGTAACCTGCAGGCCATTGTGGTGAACGCCGCCAACGACCAGGTGCTGCTGGACTACAAGGGGGAGCAGGCTGGTGCAACCGCCAGCACCATGAAGCTGCTGACCGCGGCTGCCGCGCTCCAGATTCTCGGCCCCAACTACCGCATCACCACTCGCGTCTATCAGGACTCCGTGGACAAGGGCACCATCTACTTCATCGGTGCCGGCGATGTGACCCTAAGTCGCACCGCTCCGGGTAAGTCCTCGGTCTACGAGAGCGCACCAAAGCTAAACGATCTGGCGGTTGCCATCAACAAGGCCGTGGGCACCACTCCCATCACCAAGATCGTGGTGGACGGTTCGTTGTTCAGCGGCCCACAGTGGCAGCCCTCGGTTGACCCTTCTGAGCGCACCAACGGCTACCAGAGTCTCACCAGCGCGCTTCAGGTTGACGGCGACCGCAATGACCCAACCAAGGAGACCTCCCCTCGCAGCTCCACTCCGGAACTGCGCGCGGGCACCTGGCTGAAGAATGCAATCGGCACCAACGCGAGCGGGGCATCGGTGGTTACCGGAACCATGCCAACCTCTGCAGGACAAATTGCCAGCGTGATGAGCCAGCCAATCAGCAACTGGATCAGCCACATGCTTGCCGTGAGTGACAACACTCAGGCCGAGGCATTGGC
>JAGWUG010000134.1 GCA_028868555.1 Actinomycetales bacterium
TGGTCCTCGCCAGCCTCCGGCTGAGCGTCATCAAGCGCCTTGAGCGCCGACTTTAGTTCTTCGGTCTCGCGCTCCCGCTCCGCCACCGATGCCTTCAACGAAGCGAGCTTCGCCTGTGCCTCAAGCCAGGAGTGGTAGGTGGTTCGGTATTCGGCCAACTGCTCGGCCAGCTCGGCTCCGGCAAAACCGTCCAGAGCCTCGCGCTGCGCGGTTGCCGACTTCAGTCGAAGCTGTTCAGACTGGCCGTGAACCACAACCAGTTCCTCGCCCAGGTTCTGCAGGAAGCCCGCAGGAACCGGCTGGGCACTGATGCTGGCCCGGCTCTTGCCGTCGGTGGCCACCGAACGACTAACAATAAGTTCACTTAGGTCGTGTTCGAGGTTTCCCTCGGTGAGAATATCCGAAACCCGCTTACCGGTTTCGGTTCCCTCCAACTTCCAAAGGCCGTGCACCTGGGTCTGGTTCTGCCCCTTGCGCACCGATGATGAGTCCGCGCGCTCTCCAAGGAGCAAGCCGAGTGCGGTCAAAATCATGGTTTTACCTGCACCGGTCTCACCGGTGAGGGCGTTGAAGCCAGGCCCCAATTGCAGTCGTGCCTCGGAGATGACTCCGAGGTCGCGAATGATTATTTCTTCGAGCACTTGCTAAAGAACCTCGTCGGCTCCGCGATTGGTGCCGCGCCAGCCGGCAACCGGCAGGGCAAACTTGGCTACCAGGCGATCGGTGAATACGCCCTGACGGAAACGGGCCAGGCGAACCGAAGCTTCACTGCGGCGAACTTCAACGCGAGCGCCACGTGGCAGCGGGGTGGTGCGACGACCGTCACACCAGAGCACACCGTTACCGCTGGAGTCTTGGGCGACCTCAACTGCGAGCAGGCTGCTTGGACTAACTACAAGTGGACGCGAGAATAGGGCGTGGGCGCTGATTGGCACCAGCAGCAAGGCCTCCACCGATGGCCAGACCACCGGACCGCCAGCGCTAAAGGCATAGGCGGTTGAACCGGTTGGGGTGCTCATAACAATGCCATCTGCGCCGAATGAGCTGAGCGGGCGCTGGTCCACCTCAACCACAACCGAAAGCATCTTTTCGGCGGCACTCTTCTCAACGGTGCACTCGTTCAGAGCCCAGGTGGAGTAGACCACCTTGCCGTCTACCTCAACGGTCACGTCGAGAGTCAGGCGCTCCTTTACGACATAGTCCTTTGCAACAACTCGCTGCACGGCGTCGTGCAGGCCGTCTCGCTCGCTCTCCGCGAGGAAACCAACGTGACCTAGGTTGATGCCCAGCAGCGGAGTGTTCGCCTCGCGAACCACCTCGGCGGCCTTCAAAATAGTTCCGTCGCCGCCTAGAACAACGGCAAGTTCAAGATCCGCAACATGTGCGTCAACGCCCAGTAGACCAATACCCTTCACGGCATCGGAGTGGTCATTTGCGGCGGCCCAACGAGCCAGGTCGTCACGCTCAACGTCCACCATGATTGGGCGAATGCCCTCGGCGGCCAGCAGGCGCGCGGTCTCAATGGTGGCTAGCAGCGCCTCTTCACGGCGCACGTGGCTGACCAACAGGACATTGCGGCTCACAACTGCACCTACTTTTCCTTGGCCAACATTTCGATGTGCTCTGACCATTCTCGCCGATTAGGGTCGGCCTTTGCACTTATCCACAGGAGATATTCGATGTTGCCGTGGGTGCCGGGCAGGCTGGACTTGGCCATGCCGTGCACGTTTAGCTTCAGCTCCCTGGCGCAATCAACCACCTGTTTGATGGACTGAGCGCGCAGGCGATGGTCATTCACAATGCCCTTGGCATTTAGTGAGGTCTTGCCCACCTCAAACTGCGGCTTAACCAGCAACACAAAGTCTGCATCCGGCGCCACCGATGCCATGGCAGGCAACACCAAAGTAAGAGAAATAAAACTGAGGTCCGAAACCACCAACTGGATTGGTGTCTTGGCTACATCTACGGTGGTACCGAGTTCCGCTGTCGCCTCGCGAAGCGTATCTGCAGACAACTCACGGGCGTTGAAGCCCTCGAGGTTGATGACCTTGCGGTTTCGACGCATCTCAACTGCCAGCTGGTCGTGACCAACGTCAAGGGCAACCACCTTGGATGCTCCACGACGAATCAAAACCTCGGTGAATCCGCCGGTGGAGGCACCAACGTCTAGGCAGAGTTTGCCCTCAACCGAAATCTCGGCAAACTCGTCTAGAGCGCCCGCCAGCTTGTGTCCGGCGCGGGAGACGTAGTCAATGGCCTCGAGAACAATGATCTCGGTGTCTTCGTCTACGGTTTGGCTCGCCTTGCGGGCCGGTTGCCCAGCCACGATCACTCGCTCAGCCTCAATCAGGCTGGCGGCATGGTTTCGGCTGCGAGCGCGACCGCGCTCTACCAGGGCTAAATCTAAACGCATTCCCATTGCGGAATGTATCTACTGTCCAGCGTTAGGAAGCTGCTCTAGGGCTGCCTCCAGGGTGTCGCGCAGCTGGCCATAGGCCTCAGGCTGCTCGTTTGAGTCCAGCTCGGCAATACGCGCAAGCTCAAGCTCCACCTGCTCCTGCAGATTCTCATTCATGGTCAAATCCTATTCACTCGTAGATGGCTGGTTCTACGTCGAGTGCGTAGATAGGCAATTCGGCGTTGTAGATCACGGCGCAGGCGGCACGCAGAACATCGAGGCTCTTGGGATCGCCGTCGATGATCCGCACCTTGTTCCCTAGCAGCTCAACCTGGGCTTTGCCGCACTTATAGCCGTGCTTAGTGGCCTTAGGTTCCGAGTAAGGCTTAGTCAGTTCACCCATGTCACCGATGATGAACTTTGGGCGATTCTCGGGCTTGAGGCCAAGAAGTTCCTTGCGGGTGGCAACACCGGTCATCACGACAACCGAGTCAATTCCGGCACGGTTTGCACCCGAAATGTCTGTGTCGATGCGGTCGCCCACGAAGAGTGCGGCAGCTGCGCCCAGCTTTCGCACGGCGGCGTGGAAGATCTCTGGCTCAGGCTTGCCGGCCACCGGTGGAAGTATTCCGACAGCGGTATGTACAGCAGAGACTAGCGTTCCGTTTCCGGGAGCCATTCCTTTTTCGCGTGGGATCGTCCAGTCCTGATTGGTGGCAACCCACTTGGCGCCACCCTGAATTGCATAGGAAGCCTCGGCCAGGTGGTGCCAGGCAACGTCCGGAGCAAAGCCCTGGATAACGCCGGCAGGCTTGGCATCGGAGTCTTCAACCAGTTCAAAGCCCGCGGTTTCAACGGCATGGCGCAGGCCCTCGCCGCCGACAACCAGAACCTTGGAACCCGCTGGAATAAGAGTGGCAAGCAGCTGGGCGCCAGTCTCGGCAGAACCAATGACCTGATCCGGGGTGGTCTCAACACCAAAGCCAACTAGCTGCTCGGCAATAGCTTCAGGGCGGCGGGAGCTGTTGTTGGTTACATAACCAACCTTCACTCCGGCCTTTTGAAAACCATTAATCACCGATGGCGCTGGCTCGATGGCATTCTTGCCCTCGTAAACCACGCCG
>JAGWUG010000135.1 GCA_028868555.1 Actinomycetales bacterium
CACCTGCCAGCATGTACTGGCGGTGGTAGCGCTCCACCAACCAGAGGCTCTCAGGGTCTAGTCCCAGCGATGCGCGCTTCTGGAAGACGGCATCGATGCGGGCAAAGAGTGCTGGGTTCAGCACGATTGAGTCGGTGTGGGCGCTCAGCTTTGGGGCGTATTCCTCGTAGAGCGCATCGATGGTCTCGTTGGTGTCGCTCGAATGCTTAGAGAAGAATACGTTTGCCACGCGGCTCAGGTGAGAGCCGGCCAACTCGAGCGCAACCAGAGTGTTCTCGAAGGTTGGCTCGCCGGCCGCGAGGATTGCGTCTACCTCGGCAAGATGCTCCGCCATCGCGGCCTCGAAGGCCGGCGCGTAGGAGGCATCGGTGATGACCGAAAAATCAGGCATCTCATAGGGCAGCGGGGACTTAACGGCAAAAGGGTTAGCGCTCATGCGATAGAGCCTAACCCTTTTGCGGTGAGTTTGTGTTTACTCGGTTACCTGAGTCAGAACCACGTCCACAACACCGATTTCCTCGGCCTCGCCGTAGTTGAGTTCGGCGATCTGACCAACACCCTTGAGGTCGGTCTCAACGGCGCGAAGCGAAGTGAGGACGGCCGCCGGGGCAACCAGGGTGGCCGATTCAACCGGAGCCTTCATCGAGACTTTGGCGTCGCTCTTTGCCTTGCGGACGAACACCAGCGCCTGGGAAACGAGGGTAAGCAGACCGTGGTTGGAGGCATCTAGTCCGGCAACCAGCTCATCGGTGGTTGGCCAGGCGGCGCGGTGGATGGACTGCGCGTGACCGGCATCGGTGTTCTGCCACCAGGACCAAACCTCATCGGTGGCGAATGGCAGGAACGGAGCCAGCAGGCGCAGCTGCACGTGCAGTGCGGTGCGGAGTGCCAGCACAGCCGAGGACTGCTGCTGTGCGTTTGCGCCTCCCTGACCGTAAGCACGCTCCTTCACCAGCTCCAGGTAGTTGTCGGTGAAGTTCCAGAAGAACTTCTCGGCAACCTCCATAGCGCGAGTGTGGTCGTAACCCTCGAAAGCGGCGGTTGCGGTGCGCACCACGTCGGCCAGCTCCAAGAGCAGAGCCTGGTCAACCGGTTCAGTCACCGATGCACCCGCGGCCGGTGCCTCAAAGCTCAGCACGAACTTGGCTGCGTTTAGCACCTTCATGGCCAAGCGGCGACCGTTCTTCATCATGCCCTCGTCGAACGCGGCATCGGTGCCTAGGCGTGCGCTTGCAGCCCAGTAGCGAACGCCGTCGGATCCGTGCTGAACCAGCAGGTCATTCGGGGTCACAACGTTGCCCTTGGACTTGGACATCTTCTTGCGGTCCGGGTCGAGGATCCAGCCCGAGATTGCCGCGTTCTTCCATGGCAGCACGCCGTGCTCCTGCTCGGAGCGCAGCAGAGTGCTGAAGAGCCAGGTGCGGATGATGTCCTGGCCCTGAGGGCGCAGGTCATAAGGGAATACCAGGTTGAACTTCTCTGGGTCGGAGATCCAGCCACCGGCAAGCTGCGGAGTGAGGCTGGAGGTTGCCCAGGTGTCCATGATGTCTACTTCACCGATGAATCCACCTGGGACTCCGCGCTGGTCTGCGGTATAGCCGGCAGGAACGTCGCTCGATGGGTCAACCGGGAGCGACTCGTAAGAAGGAACCAGAACGCTATTGAAATCAGGGTTTCCGTCTGCATCGAGGGCGTACCAGACTGGGATTGGGACACCGAAGAAACGCTGGCGCGAAATCAGCCAGTCGCTGGACAGTCCATTCACCCAGTTCTCGTAGCGAACTCGCATGAAGTCTGGAACAAAGTTGAGGTCCTTGCCCGAGGCAATCAGGCGCTCACGAAGTGATTCGTCGCGCCCACCGTTGCGGATGTACCACTGACGGGTGGAGACGATCTCGAGCGGCTTGTCGCCCTTCTCGAAGAACTTCACAGGGTGGGTGATTGGCTTAGCCTCGCCAACCATGTCGCCAGATTCCTGCATCATTTCAACGATGCGTTGCTTGGCGCTGAAGGTGGTCTTGCCAGCCAGCTCGGCATAGGCGGCTTTACCAGCCTCGCTGGTGATTGCCTCCGGGGCTTCGGTGACTAGGCGGCCATCCCAGCCGATGATGGCTCGGTTTGGCAGGTCTAGCTCGCGCCACCAGATAACGTCGGTGACGTCACCAAAGGTACAGATCATGGCGATGCCCGAACCCTTGTCGATCTGCGCCAGGTGGTGCGAAACCACCGGAACCTCTACTCCAAAGATTGGAGTGGTTACGGTCTTGCCAAACAGGTGCTGGTAGCGAGCGTCGTCTGGGTGTGCAACCAGGGCAACACAGGCAGGGAGCAATTCCGGGCGAGTGGTCTCGATGTAGACAACGCCACCCTCTACAAGTGCGGGGTCTGCCTTGAAGCCAACGCGGTGGTAGGCGCCAGGCTGGTCGCGGTCCTCGAGCTCGGCCTGGGCAACCGCGGTGCGGAAGGTTACGTCCCAGAGGGTTGGAGCCATCGACTGGTAGGCCTCGCCGCGGCGAAGGTTCTCCAGGAACGCCTTCTGGGAAACTGCCTGAGCAGCGGGGGAGATGGTCTGGTAGGTCTGGGCCCAGTCCACCGAGATGCCCAGCTGGCGCCAAAGGTCCTCGAATGCCTTCTCGTCCTCGACGGTGAGCTTCTCGCAGAGCTCGATGAAGTTGCGGCGACCAATTGGAATCTGGTCGGCTGCCTTGGAGGACTTGTTGTCTCCACCCTCGAATGGTGGAACGAAACCCTCAACGTAGGGGAGCGATGGGTCGCAGCGAACGCCGAAGTAGTTCTGAACACGGCGCTCAGTTGGCAAACCGTTGTCGTCCCAACCCATCGGGTAGAAGACCTCGTAGCCCTTCATGCGCTTGTAGCGGGCAACCACATCGGTGTGGGTGTAGCTGAAGACGTGACCCACGTGAAGCGAACCGGAAACAGTTGGAGGTGGAGTATCAATGGAGTAGACGCAGTCCTTGCTGACGGTGCGGTCAAACGCGAAGGTGCCGGCCTGCTGCCAGATTGCGCCCCACTTGGTTTCGAGTCCGGCGACGTCGGCCTTTTCAGGGGTGGTCGCGGGTGCGAAGAGGTTATGGTTCGAGCCGTTTTGGGCAGTAGTCACGCTAGGAGTCTCCAAAGAAGTGGGTTTGTTTAAGGTTAACATTGACTAACGGGGTTTCCCCGTCCTGACAGCCTGAGAAAGCCCAGCATGTACCCAAAGAACTCATCTGCCAACGCGCGCGCCGGAAGAAATGCCCAGGGAATCATCCCTAGCCCAGCCTTCCCAGCCATTGAGCAGGAAATTCTTGAGTTCTGGGCCACCGATGCCACCTTCCAGGCTTCCATCGACCAGCGCAAGGCCGCAAACGCACCAGAGTTCGTCTTCTATGACGGTCCTCCGTTTGCCAACGGTCTGCCGCACTACGGCCACCTGCTCACCGGTTACGCCAAGGACACCTTCCCGCGCTACAAGACCATGCAGGGCTACCG
>JAGWUG010000136.1 GCA_028868555.1 Actinomycetales bacterium
GCGGTTGGCATGAGCGCAAAACGGTTTGCGGCAATAAAAATAGTGGTCACTAAAGCCCCCTTGACCTGTTCAGGATGGCAGGTCAGCTTGAACGGCTAGTGGCCGCCAATGCTAAGGCTTTACAAATTCCAGTTGAATGTTGGGTCAAGCTTCTTGAGCACAGATTGTGCTGCTGCTGGCATAACGAATGGAATGCTCGAATAGGTGGAAATCAAAGGGCCGCAGTTAATCTGGGTCAGGACCACGCGCTCGCCGTTCGACAGAGTGGCCACGATTAGCGCACTTTCGCTGAACCAAACCGCGCAAGCAATTCCAGAACTGCGCTTGGCCCGGTTTATAAGGTTGGCAAACTTTCGGGGTTGGGGGATCTCAAAACTCGTGACTCTGGATTGGTTATTCTTCCCCGCTGCGGCGTGAAGGTGACACAAAACTGCCGACTTCACGTTGTTTGGAAGCGGGTGCGAGTTTGCGAACTTGCCGTAGAGGTTATTGACCTTGATATCGCAGAGGGCGTTGTGGGCCGGAGGCCTGGTTACCACTGCAGCCGTCGTGCTCACAGCAATGAGCAAAACCAACGCCAGCCACCAATACTTGCGGTCCTTGCCCATGACTCCCCCAACTTATCCCCAGTCTCAGACTAAGGCACGAGCCGAACGAGCTCCCGGAAAACTAGCGAGCGTTGCGCTCCGCGGTATCAACAACGTTCTTCACCAGCATGGCGCGGGTCATTGGGCCAACGCCACCAGGGTTAGGCGACAGCCAGCCGGCAATCTCCTCAACTCCAGGTGCAACATCGCCAACCAGCTTGAACTTACCTTCGGCATCCTGAACGCGGGTGATTCCCACGTCTAGAACCGCGGCGCCAGGCTTGATCCAATCCGGCTGAACAAAGTGAGCAACACCGAGTGCGGCAACCACGATGTCGGCGCGCTTCACGGCGTGCTCGAGGTCGCGCGATGCGGAGTGCAGCAGAGTGACCGTGCTGTCGATTCCCTTGCGGGTCATGAGCAGACCGAGTGGGCGACCAACGGTAACGCCACGGCCAATCACGGCAACCTCGGCACCCTTAGTGGCAACGCCGTAGCGCTGCAGAAGCTCTACGATTCCGGCTGGGGTGCAAGGCAGTGGACTGTTAAGCTCACCCGAAACGCCAAGGACCAGACGGCCCAGGTTGGTTGGGTGCAGTCCATCCGCATCCTTGGCAGGGTCAATCAGCTCGAGCATCTCATTGGTGTCGATACCGAACGGTAGCGGCAACTGAACGATGTAGCCGGTGCATTCCTTGGCGGCGTTCAGCTCGCGAATCGCGGCGCGAACATCGGCGGCCGAAGCACTCTGCGGAAGGTCGATGCGGATGCTCTCCACACCAACCTCGGCGCAGTCGCGATGCTTACCCGAAACGTACGAGTGCGAGCCAGGGTCGTCGCCAACCAGCAGGGTGCCGAGACCGGCGTGAACTCCCTGCTGCTTGAGCTTGACTACGCGCTCGGCCAGCTCGGCCTTGATGGCCTTGGCAGTTGCCAGACCATCCAAGCGAATGGCGGTCATGACTACCAGTTCTCGAGGCCGCTGTACAGCGGGAAGTCCGCAGCCAGCTTGGCAATGCGGGCAGCCAGAGCCTCAATGTCTGGGCTTGGCTTCAGCACCGATGCAATGACATCGGCAACCTCAGTGAACTGCTCGGCACCAAAGCCACGGGTGGCCAGGGCTGGGGTACCGATGCGAACACCCGAGGTAACCAGAGGTGGACGTGGGTCGTTAGGAACCGAGTTGCGGTTTACGGTGATGCCAACCTCGTGCAGCAGGTTCTCGGCCATCTTGCCGTCGATTGGCGAGTTGCGCAGGTCAACCAGAACCAGGTGAACATCGGTTCCGCCGGTGAGGATCTGAACGCCGTTGGCTGCTACATCTGCTGCGGTCAGGCGGTCAGCGATGATGCGGGCACCTTCGATGGTGCGGGCCTGACGGTCCTTGAACTCATCGGTGGCTGCGGCCTTGAATGCAACTGCCTTGGCGGCGATTACGTGCATTAGTGGACCACCCTGCTGACCAGGGAATACAGCCGAGTCAATCTTCTTGGCGTACTCGTCCTTGGCCAGGATGAGGCCCGAGCGAGGACCGGCAAGAGTCTTGTGAACGGTGGTGGAAACCACGTCTGCGAAAGGAACTGGCGATGGGTGCAGGCCAGCTGCAACCAGACCGGCGAAGTGAGCCATGTCAACCCAGAGCTTTGCGCCAACCTCGTCGGCGATGCTGCGGAAGGCGGCGAAGTCTAGGTGGCGGCTGTAGGCCGACCAACCGGCGATGATCACGGCTGGCTTGGTCTCGAGGGCACGCTTGCGAACGATGTCCATGTCAACCAGGTGAGTGTCTGGGTTGAGCTCGTAGGCGTTGGCCTGGTACATCTTGCCCGAGAAGTTGAGGCGCATGCCGTGGGTGAGGTGACCACCGTGGGCAAGCTCGAGACCGAGGATGCTGTCGCCAGGGTTGGCGAGAGCCATGAGAACTGCGGCGTTGGCCGATGCACCCGAGTGTGGCTGAACGTTGGCGTGGTCGGCACCGAACAGGGCCTTGGCGCGGTCGCGTGCCAGCTCCTCGGCAACGTCAACTGCCTCGCAACCGCCGTAGTAGCGCTTGCCTGGGTAACCCTCTGCGTACTTGTTGGTCAGAACCGAACCCTGAGCCTCAAGCACGCCGCGCGAAACGAAGTTCTCGGATGCGATCATCTCGAGGTAGTTGCGCTGACGGTTGAGCTCGGCGGTGAGAACCGCTGCGATCTCTGGGTCTACCTCGCTGAGAGGCGCATTGAAAGTGGTTGGCAGGTTGCTCATGTTGGCTCCTATTTGTGTCGGCGCGTAGCCGGGCATCGGTGTCTGGAACAGTTGGCTTGGCCCAGGCGCACGACCAAAAACTTGCCATCGCTCCCCGATGGATGCCCATCTTTAGCGCCAGTTGCGACAGGCTAATTCTAAGGGTTTGAGGTGGCCTGAAGGTAAACTTGACCCCTATGAGCACTGTTGCCAACACCACCGATGCGGCTGCCGCCACCCACTGGGTTTTGACCCTGGTCTGCAAGGACATGCCCGGCATTGTCCACGCCATTTCTGGCGCCATTGTGGCAGCAAACGGAAACATCACCGAGAGTCAGCAGTTTGCCTCCGAAGACACCGGCCGCTTCTTCATGCGCCTGCAGATTGAGAGCGCGGCGCCCCGTGAGCACGTGGAGCGCCAGCTTGCACCCGTTGCAGCTCGCTACGAAATGGAGTGGCAGCTGGACCAGGTTGGCCGCAAGATGCGCACCCTGGTTTTGGTTTCCAAGAGCGCCCACTGCCTCAACGACATGCTCTTCCGTCAGCGTTCCGGCCAGCTGCCTATTGAGGTTCCTGCCGTATTCGGCAACCACCCTGATCTGGCATCGATGGCCGACTTCTACGGCATTCCTTTTGAGACTCACGCCATCAAGAGCGA
>JAGWUG010000137.1 GCA_028868555.1 Actinomycetales bacterium
CCCTACTCGACTCACTTCTAATGCTGGACGAGGCCAAGGTTCACCGCTTCCCTTCTTATGACCCGGAGTCTTCGGTTTCGATTGACGACCAGCTGGATGCGGCTGCTGTTGCGTTTGCTGCAGAGGTTGCCAAGTTTGTTCCTGCCGGCCAGACTATGCCTTACTTCGACATCTCGTTTGTTGGCATGGGTCCTGACGGTCACGTGCTGAGCCTGTTCCCTGGACACGACATTCCGGCCGCCGGAGTAACCGTGATCGCGGAGCACAACTCCCCCAAGCCACCACCTCACCGTCTCTCGTTCACCTACGAGGCAATCAACAACTCGGGCGAGATCTGGTTTGTGGTTGGCGGTGCCGACAAGGCCGAGGCAGTTTCGGTGGCCTTCTCCAACGCCCCAACCCGCTTGCCGGTGGGCCGTGTGCACGCCGTCAACAAGACCGTCTGGTTCTTGGATGACGCTGCTGCTGCGGGCATCGGTGCCTAGCAAGGTTTAAACGAAAAACCCCCGCCTCCCGAAACCGGGAACCGCGGGGGTTTTCTAAAACTCTTGGGCGCTTAGGCGTTGGCTGCTGCTGCCGCGGCTGCTGCCGCTGCGGCGATGCGCTTCTCACGAACCGCGGCCACTGCCTCATCGAGAAGAGTCTGAGCCTCTTCCTCGGTGCGGCGCTCCTTCACGTAGGCCAGGTGAGTCTTGTAAGGCTCGTGCTTGGCCAGCACTGGAGGGTTTGCCTTGTCCTGACCTGCAGGAATACCGCAGCTCGGGCAGAAGCTCTCTTCAGGGATCTCCTCAGCCTCTACCGAAGCTGCGTAGGACAGAGTGTGGTCGTGTCCGTTGGAGCAGTAGTAGGTGATGGTGACGCGCTCGGCCTTGTAGCCGCGGTCTGCTTCACCCATAGGGCCCGCACCGATGCGCGAACCACGGATTGCATTACCGCCAGTTGACATTAGTTACCGATTCCGAAACGGGTGAACAGACCCAGGGTGATGATCACAGCGATCCATACTAGGCCAAGGATGATGGTGATTCGGTTGAGGTTACGCTCGGCAACACCGCTGGAACCCATGGTGGACGAAAGGCCGCCACCAAACATGTCGCTCAGGCCGCCGCCGCGTCCCTTGTGAAGCAGGATGAGCAGGGTCAGCAGCAGGCTAGTGATAGCCAGCAGTACCTCGAGTGCAATCTGAACTGCAACCATTGTGAAAAGTCCTTTGGTTTGGCACGCGAACGTGCATCGGTGGCGTTAAAAACGCGCAACTAAAGAATTATAGGCTGATTAGAGCGCCAGGTGCTTCTGGAAGCGAGCGATTCCGCTGAACTCCTCGGCGTCGAGCGCAGCTCCACCAACCAGCACACCGTCAACCTCAGGGCTGCGCAGGAAGCCGGCAACGTTAGCCGCCTTCACCGAACCGCCGTAAAGGATGCGGGTCTTGTCGGCAACCTCGGCGCCGTGCTCTGCAGCAATGGCGTCGCGGATCTTGCCACAAACACTGGCAGCCTCTTCAGGAGTGGCAACCTTGCCGGTGCCGATTGCCCAAACTGGCTCGTAAGCGATCACGAAGTCGCCAAGCGCAGCGTGACCAGCTAGAGCGGCCAGAGTCTGCTTCACTGGAACGGCAGCTGCGCCCAGGGTCTCCAGCTCCTCGAGGGTCTCGCCCACGCAGATAACTGGAACCAGACCGTGGCGGAAAGCCGCAGCGGTCTTGGCCTGAACGGTCTCGTCGTCCTCGTTGTGGTAGGTGCGACGCTCGCTGTGACCAATGAGAACGTACTTGACGTCGAGCTTGCTCAGGAATGCACCCGAGATCTCGCCGGTGTAGGCACCGTTGTCAAACTTGCTGAGGTCCTGTGCGCCAAGGCCCAGCTCAAACTTCTCGGCGTCCAGCAGCAGCTGAACCGGACGAATGTCGGTGAACGGTGGGAAGACGGCTACCTCGGTGTCGGCGTAGTTGTGACCGGCATCCTTGAGGCTCCAGGCCAGCTTCTGCACCAGGGCGATTGCCTGCTGGTGGTCTAGGTTCATCTTCCAGTTGCCGGCGATGAATGGAACGCGATTAGTCATTTAGGACCTCCAGGCCAGGCAGCTTCTTACCCTCGAGGTACTCGAGGCTAGCGCCACCACCGGTTGAAATGTGACCGAACTGGTCATCGTTGAAACCAAGGATGCGAACTGCTGCGGCGCTGTCGCCACCGCCGACGACGCTCAGGCCGTCAACCTCGGTGAGAGCCTTGGCAACCGCGCGGGTGCCGTTGGCAAACTTGTCGATCTCGAACACGCCCATTGGGCCGTTCCAGAACACGGTCTTCGAGCTCTTGATGACCTCGGCAAAGTGCTTTGCGCTGTCTGGACCGATGTCCAGGCCAAGACCGGTGGCACCGAATGGGCTGCTCTCGATTGCGTCGGCTGCGGTAACCGCAACCTCGGCGTCGGCACCAAACTTGCTGGCAACCACGATGTCGGTAGGAAGAACAACCTCAACGCCCAGCTCGGCTGCACGCTTCAGGTAGGTCTGGCAGGTCTCAATCTGGTCCTTCTCGAGGAGGCTCGAGCCAACCTTGTGGCCCTGTGCTGCGAGGAAGGTGAAGACCATTCCGCCGCCAACCAGAAGCTTGTTCACCGATGGCAGCAGGTTGTCAATGACGCCCAGCTTGTCGGACACCTTGGAACCGCCCAGAACTACGGTGTATGGGCGCTCAGGAGCCGAGGTAAGGCGGTGAGCCACCTCAACTTCCTTCTCAATCAGAAGGCCGGCTGCGCTTGGCAGCAGCTGCGCCAACTCGTAGACGCTGGCCTGCTTGCGGTGTACAACACCGAAGCCGTCGGAAACGAAGAAGTCTGCGAAGTCGGCCAGCTGCGCGGCGAAAGCCTTGCGCTCTTCGGCGTCCTTGCTGGTCTCGCCCGGGTTGAAGCGTAGGTTCTCGAGAACCGCTACTCCCCCGCTGGCCAGAGCCTTTACGGCACCCTTGGCGTCGGCGCCAACGGTGTCGGTTGCGAAGATGACTGGCTGACCCAGGAGCTCGCCCAGACGGACGGCTGCAGGCTCCAGCGAGTACTTTGCCTCAGGAGCGCCCTCAGGGCGACCCAGGTGAGAGATGACAATAACCTTGGCGCGCTGCTCCACCAGGTACTTGATGGTTGGCACGGATGCCACGATGCGGCCGTCATCGGTGATGGTGGTGCCGTCTAGTGGGACATTTAGGTCGCAGCGAATGATGACGCGCTTGCCATCGAGGCTTGGTAGCGATGCGAGAGTGCGCACGGCTTCTCCTTTGTGGGGTCTTGGCGCCGGTTGACGCCTAAGTTTTTGGGGGTAAAACTGAGACGCCCGGGGCCGAAACCCCGGGCGTTCATTTGGTTCTTTAGAGCTTCGAAGCTACGAGCTCGGTGAGGTCAACCAGACGGTTGCTGTAACCCCACTCGTTGTCGTACCAAGACGA
>JAGWUG010000138.1 GCA_028868555.1 Actinomycetales bacterium
TGTTCGGCGTGAAGTCGCATCGGCCGGTTGAAGAGGCCTAATTCGGCCGGAAACCGCTTCTAAACCCAGGATTACGTTATGTCAAGTGATTACTTTCCGACCTACGACCCGAATAAGCCGCCAAAGGTCAAGAAGCACCACCGCCCGGCCAATCCGGAGTCGGTAGACCACGTAAAACACCGCGAAACCGCGCGAGTTTTGCTGCTAAACGGCAACGGCGAGCTGCTCATGATGAACACTCACTGGGATCCGGGAACCGGCTTGCCGCCGCGCTGGCTGACACCTGGCGGAGGAATCGATCCAGGAGAAGGCATCCTAGAAGCCGCCGTGCGCGAACTCTTTGAGGAAACCGGCCTGGTGGTTGCACCAGAGTCTCTGGGAGAGCTGGTCACCAGCATTCCCTTCAAAATGGTCTGGGCCAACGGGCAGTACGAGACCGGAATTGCTCATTTTTACCAGCTGACACTGGATGACGATTTTTCGTTGTCAGATGCCAACTGGACCATGGACGAACACCGTGACGTCATTGAGTGGCGCTGGTGGGAACCTCATGCGCTCATTGCAAGCGGTGAGCGGGTTGGCCCGCCGGGGTTGCTGGAGTTTCTCGAGCACCACTTCTGAGGATCGCTTCCTTTGTCCGATAATGCACATTATGTCAAGTAGTGTTTTATTAGGCGCTCCCCACCGATGCCGCTCCGCGCGGCTGTGTTTGGTTCTCTGAACTACTTGCGAATGGTTAACAGGTCGCCTGGTTCGCACTCGAGCGCCTGACAGATTGCCTGCAGCGTGCTGAAACGAATTGCCTTGGCGTGATTGTTTTTAAGCACCGAGAGGTTCACTACTGAAACGCCAACCATCTCACTGAGTGCGGCGAGGGTAAGCCCGCGTGCCTCAAGCAACTCCCCTAGGTGGCATTCGATTTCCTGCTCTTCAGTCACAGCTAGACCAGACCATCGGTGTCTTCTTGAAGCTGCTTGCCTGCGTCAATAATCTTTGCCAGTAGGTAGAGACCAAGACCAACAAATATTGGCCATAGTTCAAGCTGGAAGCCCATCCCCTGATTTAGCCCCAAATAGCCATAAATCTGGTTGGTAACTCCGTTTAGATCTTCTGTGAACGGATTCGGGATGGTCTTTGTGATCCTTATTCCCCAGCCGGTGCCAGCCAAATCGGTGGTTACCAATGCATTGCCAACGGTGGCGGCAATCGCAGCCACTTCCCCACTGACTATGACGATCCAGGCAGTTCGCCTCAACCAAGGTCCACTAACTTCCCTAAAGCTGGCTCCTCGTTCAGTAGCAATGGCCACCTGGCGCACTGCGATGAAAATACTCACGAACAGGACTCCCGTTGCCAAGGCCTGGGTAGCCAACCACATACGCGCGCCAAGGCTGGCGTGGAGAACAAACACATGAGCGTTTTGAAACCCGCCGCTGTTCAGTTCCGCTACGGCGTTGCTGTAGTAGTGCAGCGATTTCGGCATCTCGGGCCAAAAGGGTCTATTGGTGGCAACATCCGCCTGCACGATTCCATTTGGCAAGAAGCAGGTAAGCAGTTTGATGGTGGTAGTGACCGATGTCACAATCAGACCAATCATTCCGACTACCTTGACCCAGCTAGTCAACCTAAAAAGCGTCATTCTCTTTATGAGAAGCCCGGCAATCAGACTCAGCAAAACTGCAAATCCGAGCGCCACAATGGCCGGCCAAATAGTCAAAACTCCCCCGCATCCAAGGCGTGCTTCACCTTGGTAACAACATAACGATAATCGTTATGCGATGCAAGCAGGTGCGCTGTTATGACTGAGTTGCGGCGATCCAGGCGCTGAGCTTCTCGCGAGCCGCACCAGATTCCAGGGCGCGAGTCACGCGCTCAATGGCATCCTCAAAACGAACGTCCAGGTCAACATCCACGCGGGTTGCATCCTTGGCCAGCTCGTACGAAACCACTCCCGCGGCCGAGTTCAACACCACGATGTCTCGAACTGCGCCGAGGTTGCCATCAGTGTTTCCCTCAAATAGATCGCGGCAAACCTGCGCGTTGAAGTGTGCGTCTCCGCCGAGCAGCTGCTCGTGTCGGGCACGCTCCAGGCCAAACTTGCGCGGGTCCAGGGTGCGCTCGCGCACCTCTCCCCCGGTCACCTCCCAAATTCGGCTGTCATCGGTGGTGGTCAGCTCGTCCAAGCCGTCATTTCCGCGGAAAACCAGAGCGGTGCGGTTACGTGCTGCCATCTCGGCGGCCATCAGAGGCGCCACCGATGCGTTGGCAACGCCGAGGCTGGTTGCGATTGGCTGGGCAGGGTTTGCCAGCGGGCCGAGGAAGTTGAAGGTGGTTGGAACGCCAAGTTGGCGACGGATTGGCGCCACGTGGCGCATAGCCGGGTGGAAAACCGGTGCGAAGAAGAAGGTGAGACCGACCTCACGGAAGATGTCGGCTACGCGCTCAGGAGAGAGGTCCAGGCGAACACCTAGCACCTCGAGCATCTCGGACGAGCCGGTCTTGCCCGAAGCCGAGCGCGATCCATGCTTCATGACAGGAATGCCCGCGGCCGAGGTCAGGATGCTGGCCATGGAAGAAACGTTTACGGTACCAACAAGGTCACCACCGGTGCCGACGATGTCAACCGCGTCGTCGCCGGTATCAAGGATTACGCAGCGCTCCAGCATGACGTCAACGAGACCGGCGAGTTCCGCAACCGACTCCCCCTTGCCGCGGAGTCCCATCATGAACGCGCCGATCTGCGCATCCTCCGACTCTCCCGCCATAATCTGGTTCATCGCCCAGGCGGCGGCGGGGCGATCGAGGTCGCTTTTGGCCAGCAGGTGGGCGAGAATTCCAGGCCAGGACTGAGTTTGAGTCATAGCAAAAAGTTTAGGGCAGACACGCCCACCACTCCCCTGCCTGAGACCGCTGTCAGCCAGGCTTAAAATCTTGCGGATTTTGGCGAAATTTGGGTCTGGTTTAAGGCGTCAAAGCCCATTTGGCGACCCCCTGCTTGGTTATGCTAGAGGTATGACTACCATGCCAGTGTCGCAGCATTCTGCACCCGTCATTAACCGACCAAATTCCACCTCTGTTGGAACTATTGTTTGGCTTGGCAGTGAGGTGATGTTCTTCGCCGGTCTCTTCGCTATGTACTTCAGCCTCCGCTCCAACTCGTCAGGCCTTTGGGCAAGCCAGACCGAGCACCTGAACGTACCGTTCGCGCTCACCAACACCCTCATCCTGGTAGCTTCGTCGTTCACCGCTCAGTTCGGTGTGTTCGCCGCAGAGCGCATGCAGCCACGCGCCACCTCCGCCAACCCAAAGAACTGGGGAATGGTTGAGTGGTTCCTGCTCTCCTACGTTCTGGGTGCAATCTTCGTTTCGGGTCAGGTCTGGGAGTACACCAACCTCATCTCCGAGTTCGGCATGACTTTCGATGCCAACAGCTACAC
>JAGWUG010000139.1 GCA_028868555.1 Actinomycetales bacterium
CCTGCGTGTGGTTGCGGATCTTCTTCTGCATGCGGTCGTCGGAGTCGTCGATCTGAACGCGAACGCGGTGCTTACGGAGCTCAGCGGCAATTTCGTGAAGGTAAGGGCTGAACTCTTCGGCGATAGGAATTCCAACCACCTGAACCGGAGCCAACCATGGTGGGAAGTGACCGGCGTAGTGCTCCGTGAGAACACCGAAGAAACGCTCCATAGAGCCGAACAGGGCGCGGTGAATCATCACCGGGCGCTTCTTGGTTCCGTCAGGAGCGGTGTACTCCAAGTCGAAACGCTCAGGCAGGTTGAAGTCCAGCTGCACGGTGCTCATCTGCCAGGTGCGACCGATTGCATCGCGGGCCTGAACCGAGATCTTAGGACCGTAGAAGGCGGCGCCTCCCGGATCCGGAATTAGTTCGAGTCCAGATGCCTTGGCTACTCGCTCAAGGGTTTCGGTGGCGCTCTCCCAAACGTCACTGTCGCCAACGAACTTAGGGTTGCCCTCTTCCTTGGTCGAGAGCTCGAGGTAGAAGTCGTTCAGACCGTAGTCGCGCAGCAGTCCGAGGATGAAGTCCAGAACATCGGTGAGTTCCTGCTCCATCTGCTCGGTGGTGACGTACAGGTGAGCGTCATCCTGAGTGAAGCCTCGAGCACGGGTTAGGCCGTGCAGAACGCCGCTCTTCTCGTAGCGATAGACAGTTCCAAACTCAAACAAACGCAGTGGTAGGTCACGGTAGCTACGAGCCTCCGACTTGAAGATCAAGTTGTGGAACGGGCAGTTCATCGGCTTGAGGTAGTAGTCCTGGCCCTGCTTCTTCACGTTGCCGTGCTCGTCGAGTTCCTCGTCCATACGGATTGGTGGGAACATGCCGTCCGCATACCACTGCAGGTGTCCGGAAACCTCAAACAGGTTGCCCTTGGTGATGTGTGGGCTATAGACAAACTCGTAGCCCGACTCCTCGTGACGCTGCCGGGAGTAGTCCTCCATGGCCTTACGAATCACGCCACCCTTTGGGTGGAACACAGCGAGACCGGAGCCGATCTCCTCAGGGAAGCTAAATAGGTCAAGCTCCTGGCCCAGGCGACGGTGATCGCGCTTGGCGGCCTCTTCCAGGCGTTCCTGGTGAGCCCGGAGCTCGTCCTTGCTTGGCCAGGCGGTTCCATAAATGCGCTGGAGCTGCTTGTTGTTTTCGTTGCCGCGCCAGTACGCAGAGGCAACTCGGGTGAGAGCGTAGCCCTGGCCAATCATTCTGGTGTTAGGCAGGTGTGGACCGCGGCAGAGGTCAAACCAAACGGTCTCCCCCGACTTTGGGTCAACGTTGTCGTAGATGGTCAGCTCGGCGCCGCCAACCTCGGCAGCACCATCTCCAAGGTCGCTGCCCTTGAGGCCAATCAGTTCAAGCTTGTAAGGCTCCGATGCCAGTTCCTGGCGCGCAGACGCATCGTTGGTGACACGGCGCATGAAGCGCTGGCCCGCCTGAACGATGCGGTTCATTTCCTTCTCGAGAGCCTTGAAGTCCTCTGGGGAGAATGGGTTCTCAACATCGAAGTCATAGTAGAAGCCATCGGTAACCGGAGGGCCGATACCCAGCTTTGCCTCTGGGTTGATGTTCTGAACCGCCTGAGCCAAAACGTGAGCGGTTGAGTGTCGAAGAATGTTGAGGCCATCAGGGCTGCCGATCGCAACGCCCTCCACAATGTCGCCGTCTGCGAGCTTGTGGGCCAGGTCCTTCAGGGCGCCATTAACGCGCTGGGCAACGATTGTTCGTTCGGTGAAAAGCTTGAATCCGTCGGAGCCGGCCTCAACCGAAATCGATTGGCCGTCAAGGGTGATTTTTAGCATTTCAGCAGACAAAACATACTCCGTTAGTCATGAAGGGGTGTACCTAGAATCTTACCTTTCACCCAACTAAGGCGTGCCTTGCTAGACGGCAAGGTGTTTTGTCGGTTTCATAGAGTCATGACCAAGTCCCCTGAAGTAGCCCTTGACGAAAAACTGATCGCCTCAGCAGAGTTCCAGAAGACCGCAATGGCGAGCAAGCTGAACTGGCTTCGTGCCGGAATCCTTGGCGCCAACGATGGCATCATGTCCACCTCGGGCATCCTGATGGGTGTCGCCGGTGCCACCACCGACTCGGCCACAATCTTCTTCACCGGCGTTGCTGCCGTAGTTGCTGGTTCCATCTCGATGGCTGGTGGAGAGTACACCTCGGTTTCGGCTCAGCGTGACAGCGAGATTGCTGCCCTCGACACCGAGCGTAAGGAGCTTGCCGAGCAGCCAGAACTGGAACTACGCGAGCTGACCTGGTTCTACGAGCAAAAGGGTCTGGACTACGACCTAGCCCACATGGTTGCCAAGCAGCTCACCGAAAAGGACGCACTACGCGCCCACGCCGAGGCCGAACTCGGCATCGAGCTTGGCGAGCATGCCAACCCGATGTCGGCGGCCATCTCCAGTTTCGTTGCTTTCGCCGCTGGAGGTATTCTCCCGCTGGTAGCAGTAACCGGCCCATGGGTTTCCTACCGCATTCCTGCCACCATCGTTGCGGTTCTGCTGAGCCTGATTGTGACTGGTTACGTTGGTGCCCGCATCGGTGGAGCCAAGCCAACGCGCCCAATCCTGCGAAATGTTCTGATTTCGGTTGCCACCATGGCCATCACCTACGGAATTGGTACCCTCGTCGGCCACTCCGTCTAGGACAAAACAGGACGCGCTGGCGTCTAAACTTGAACGGTGAATACGACGAAGTTTGACGTCGTTCTCATCGGTGGCGGAATCATGAGCGCCACCCTGGGAACGTTCCTTAAGGTACTCAACCCAAACATCTCCATCCAGGTTTACGAGCGTCTAAACGAGGTATCTCTCGAGAGCTCCAACCCATGGAATAACGCTGGCACTGGACACGCCGCACTCTGCGAGCTCAACTACATGCCGGACAGCAAGGACGGCAGTCTGCCAGACCCCGCCAAGGCCATTTCCATAAACGAGCAGTTCCAGCTGAGCCGCGAGTTCTGGTCTTGGGCAGTCCAGCAGGGCATCTTGGGCGACCCAGACGGCTTCATTCACGCCACGCCACACATGACTTTCGTTCGTGGCGCAAAGGACGTTGACTACCTCTCTCGTCGCTTCCAGGCCCTAAAGGACCAGCCACTCTTCTCCGGAATTGAATTCAGCACCGATGCCAAGCAGATCGCCAAGTGGGCTCCACTACTTATCGACGGTCGTGTTGGTGATGAGCCAATCGCAGCCACCCGCATCGCCTCCGGCACCGATGTTGACTTTGGTGCTGTCACTCGACAGCTTCTGGCCAACCTGCAGAAGCAGGGCGTGGGCATAACCACTTCCGCCGAAGTCAAGGGTCTCAGCAAGCAGAAGGATGGCTCCTGGAACGTGAGAGTCGCAG
>JAGWUG010000140.1 GCA_028868555.1 Actinomycetales bacterium
CACTGGAGAGCACAAAACTGGTGATCGCAAATACGCGGTGCGGGGTGGAGTAGCCAATCAGCGGCGTTGGAAAAATGGTGAGCCCGTAGGTTGCCAAGCCAGACACAAAGATTGCGACTCGGCCTGGCATTGAGAGTCCGCGGGCCCAGATGGCACCAACCAGACTGAGCGTTCCGCCCAGCAAGAAGAATGCCGACATGAAGTACTTAACCGGCGACTCATTGGCCGCCAGGTCTGAGATGGTCTGACGAACCGGGTCGTATCCCGGCCACATTGAACCGGCAATCACCCAACCCAGCCAACACTGAATGGCGCCGATGCCGGCGGCCACCACCGCCGGTACGGCAACCCAGGGGCCGCTCTTTATTCTCCAACTCACCCTGCCAGCCTACTGTTTAGGTTCGCCTTGCTTTTGGGGATTGTGCGGCCGCAATAGGCTGACATTGAAACCTGCGAAGGGGTGCCATGAAGGTAATCAACGTTGAGCAGCTGAAGCAAATCTTGGCTTCACTTCCGGAGAACCCGCGCGTGGTTGCCAGCGGCAACTTTGCCTCCCCCAAGGTTTTGCTCAAGGCCATGGACGAGTCGGTGGAGAACTTCCGCCTGCACATGTTGAACGCCCAGCCCGGCATTCCAGACCGCGAGGGCATCAGCTACGAGAGTGCTTTCATCGGTGCCGGTATGCGCCGTCACCCTCGCCTGACCTACATTCCCAGCCGCCTCAGTTTGGTTCCCATTCTTTTCCGCGACCACTATCAGCCGGATGTAGTTCTGCTGCACACCAGCGAGCGCCGGCACGACACCGTGAGCCTCGGCACCGAGGTGAATATTCTGCCCGCGGCCATCGAGGCGGTTCGCGAGCGCGGCGGACTTGTCATCGCTCAGGCTAACGCCCAGATGCCTTACACCTACGGAGATGCCCAGCTCTACGAGCACGAAATCGACTATCTGGTTGAGGTGGACGAACCTCTGGCCGTGAAGCCGCCCACCAACTTCACCGATGAGACCCGCCAGATTGGTGACCGAATCGCCGCCCAAATCTCCGATGGTTCCACACTGCAGCTGGGCATCGGTGCCATTCCGGACAGCGTGCTGAGCACATTGGTGCAACGTAAGGGGATGCGAATCTGGACCGAGATGTTCTCCGACGGAGTGCTCGAGCTGCAAAAGCGCGGCGCCCTGGACGAAGACATTCCGATTACGGCATCCTTCATCTTTGGCGGCGAGGAACTCTACAAGTGGCTGCACCTCAACCGTCAGGTGCGCATGCTGCGAACCGAGAAGACCAATGATCCGGGGCAGATTGCTCGCCAAGCCAAGATGACCAGCATCAACTCCGCTCTTCAGATTGACCTCAGCGATCAGGCGAACGCCAGCCACGTGCGTGGTCAGATTTACTCGGGCTTTGGCGGCTCAACCGACTTCATCGTTGGCGCGCTTCACGCCCGCGGTGGCGCAAGCTACATGGCGCTGCAGAGTTGGCACCCGAAGGCGAATGCATCAACCATCGTGCCTCGCCTGACCGAAGATGTGACCAGCTTCCAGCACAGCTATGTGGTTACAGAAAACGGAGTGGCGTCTTGCTTTGGCCACAGCTCACGCGACCAGGCCTACAACCTGATCAATCAGGCTGCCCATCCATCGGTGCGTGAAGAACTAACCGAGTCGGCGAAGCTGCTCGGGCTTCTCTAAGAGTTCGCCTAAGCCTGCCCGCAGGCGGCTAGACCGGCCGCTTGGGCAGTTTGAACGGAGCCGTGACCGTCTCTTTGATGAAGCGACGGCGGCGAATGGCGAAGAAGGCTGCCACCGCAAAGTAGACCCAAGCGATGTCCATGCGGATGTCCTGATTTGGAATCAGGAACGCCACCATGAAGAGCACAAATAGCGACACCGATGCACGGATGCCGAGGCGCAGGCTGAGCAGTAGAGCGACACCCATGAGGGTCTGGGCTGTGGTGAGCAGGAACTCCTCCGACTGGCGGCCGTCCATTGGAATGGCTGGGTGACCGCCGCCTAGAACGTAGGCGATTGGCAGGGAACCAGCGAGCGCCGTCCATTGGTTTACCTTGGACGACACCAGCACGGCTAGGCCCATGTTTGGCTTGCCCTTGAGCGCGAAGATGATGGCTAGCGTGAACTCCGGCGCCTCGCTGGCGAGCGGGGCAATCCACTGCACGAGCAGGTACTTGTTTACACCCAAGACGCTTCCGGCCTCAATGAGGTTGTGGGCGAACGGCTCTGCGCTGGCCATGATGATGGCACCCGCCAACAGGAAAATGATGATCATGAACGAGCGACGGCCCCACTTGGGAAGCGCACCAACGCGGGCGGCGGTGCCCTCAAGCTCCGGCTCCTCTCGCTCAGCGTGGGACTGACGCCAGAGGTAGAAGAAGAACAGTAGGACCAGGGCCATGCCAAGCAACAGGTGCAAGCTACCGGTGATTGGGATAAGCAGGCAGAGTGCCGATGCCAGCACCAGGAAGCCCAGGTCGGTGCGGGACTCTTCGTCTAGGTCGATGCCGAAGGCGGTCTCATCATGCTTCTTGCCACGTGCCACACGACCTCGAAGTGCCCAGAAGCCAATCAGTGCGATGGCGGGCCAGCCGAAGCCGAGCAAGAGTCGATTGGCGCCGGTCACGTTTGCCGAGGCGTACTCCACCATTGAGGGGTCACTGCCGGCCGCGAAAGCGAAGTAAACGCTGACAACGTACTCGGGAAGGATTGTGACAACTGCCAGCAGACCGACAGCTAAACCTCCGGCGAGGTCAAGCTCCGCAGCCTCGCCAACCCAGCCCAACATGAAAGCGGCCGAGACGATGGCGGTTCCGGTGGCAAGTGCTGCCGCGACCGGGTTGAGAACCAGCGCGTGGGTGGCAATCATCAGGCCAGGAATGGCTAGAAGCACGCAGAGCAGGAAAGGTGCAATCAGGCGCACCCAGTAGCCACTCTGAGATTTAGATTCCTTCAAGCCGACAGCCTCCTTAAGCCAACTACCAGTTTAGAAGTTGGACGCCCCAGCGGGCTTGCCAAGGCTGCTCTGGGGATAACCAGATCAGATCCACGCCGGTGTTGAAGGCATCGGGGCCTGCGGTGACCGGCTCAACTGTGATGCCGTGCTGTGCGTTGCCATCACCGATGACGGCACCAACCTGCGGATACAGCGGGGTGCTAAACACGTGCACCTGGGTGAAGTTATGATCCTGCCAGACGACTACTTGGCGCGGGTCTCCGGTGGCAGCTGCAGCGCGAACACTGGTGCGGAAAAGCCCGTCGGAGTCTCGCTGAAGGTTCACGTAGCCGTTGTCGATGCAGTAGTCGCCCAGGCGGCGCCAGTCGCGGGCGTCCTGCACGGTTCCATCCAC
>JAGWUG010000141.1 GCA_028868555.1 Actinomycetales bacterium
CGGGCTTTCGTCTTCTATTTTCCAGACACCGATGCCGGCTCGCGCCGCCAGCCTCACCGATGTGTCCACCCTCACAAGCATTCTGGCGGTGGCTCCGGAAGCAGATTCCGCCACCTACAACCGTGACTTTTTTGTGCACTGGATTGACGCAGATGGCAACGGTTGTGACACACGTGAGGAGGTGCTGATAGCCGAATCCAAGGTGAAGGCAACCTTGGGCGCCGGATGCAAGGTGCTCACCGGCCGCTGGTATTCGGCCTATGACAACCTCACCATTGCTAACCCGAGCGCACTGGACATTGACCACTTCGTGCCACTGCACGAAGCCTGGGAGTCTGGCGCTAGCCACTGGAATGCGGCCCAGCGCCAGGCCTACGCCAACGACCTTGGATGGGCTGGTGCGCTAATTGCCGTATCGGCCTCGAGCAACCGTTCCAAGAGCGACCAGGATCCGGCCACCTGGATTCCCACCTACAAGCCGTTCGACTGCGCCTACGTGGAGAACTGGGTTTTGGACAAGTACCGCTGGTCGCTCAGCATCGACGCTGCAGAGAAGGCAGCTTTGGATGCCCAGCTTTCAAAGTGCCCGCCGGTGGTCCTGGTTGTTCCTGCGATGGTTGCTGGAATCCCGAGCTCCGCAGACGTGACTAGCAACGCTCGCCCAGGTGCTACTGCGTCCGCTGCACCATCCCCCACGGCATCTGCCAAACCTTCGGTGAGCTCAACCGCATCGGTGAAGTTGCCGGGCTTTGTGACCCCTGGCGCTTACTGCGCTGCAGAGTTCAAGGGGCTGAAGGCCAAGAGTGAGACCGGGGTGCTCTATACCTGCAAGAGCTCTGCCACCGATGCCCGTTTGCGCTGGCGCAGGTGACTCTAGACAAACAACCATCGGTTAGATAGCCTACGTACGTAATGTACGTGCCGTACGTGGGAGTAACTCTTGAGCCTCGCAGTTGACTACACCAGCTTTTCGGCCGCCCGCGACAACTTGAAAAAGGTGCTCGATGCGGCCGGCGATGGCAAGTCGGTGACCATCGCTCGTGGCTCGCAGGTTTCTGTGGTTGCCGATGGCGAGCGCCTGCGCCAATACCTCAGCTCCACCATCGCCGCCAGCGCCCAGGTTTGGGTTGAGCCAACCGCGGTCGGTGTTGCCCTCGCGGATCTACCATTCGTCGCCGAAGGCGCATCGGTGGAAGACGCAATGACCGACTTGGTTCTGCAACTTCGAGAGTATACGGAGGATTGGGAAACCCGACTGCTGCACGCCCCAAACCACGCCAACAACTGGGGTCTGGTTCAGCTGGTAAAGCTCTCCACCGATACCCAGCTGCTCTCTTGGCTGGAGGCCTAGTGGCCGAGAAACACCCGCCGGGAACCCGCAAGGACCACCGACGTTTTTGTGAGATCGAGCAGTGGACACTGGTCCGCGGGGCCACCGGCAAGGCGGTGAGCCACCATCAGACTTTTGAACTTAGCCTGTGGGACGGCCGTATCCTGCGAACTCGCGTGTCGCATCCAGTGAATAAAGATGCATACGTGAAAAACGTCTGGAGCCACATCCTAAGAACTCAACTCCAGGTGACCCAAACAGCATTCTGGGGATGCGTGAACGATGGCACACTTCCGGATCGCGGGCAACCATCGCTCGCGACTGGCCGCAAAACCCTGCCGCTCTATCTGGTGCGCGAACTTATCAACCTTGGGGTAGCGCAGGCAGAGCTAGCCAATCTATCCACCGATGCGGCCGCTGCGTTGCTGGGTGATTTGTTGTCTAAAGAGTCAGAGAAGATCTAACGCGACATTAGCGGCCACTGTACCAGCGGGCCATGCCTATCACGCCCGCGATGGCATAAAAGAACTGAAGAAGCAGGATTCCGCGGTGCTTGCCGATGAATGCCCAGATGGCTATGAGTACAGATGAAGCCAGGAGCAGGCAAAATCCGAGGAATTCAAAACCAGTGTTGCTCGCAACCAGCAGCGAATATGCAATGGCAGTTGCCACTCCCAGCCACTCAAAGACCTTGCCGTTTTTCATAAAGCAAGAATATCGCTTCGACTCAAGAAGGAATCGGGCCTTAGTTAAAAGTAAAAACCCCCGGCTGATAAGACTCGGAGGTTTTTGTGCGCCCCCCGGGACTTGAACCCGGAACCCACTGATTAAGAGTCAGTTGCTCTGCCGATTGAGCTAGAGGCGCGTGCCGCGTGTAACACGCAACGAGAAATAATCTTAGCGGAAAAAGACGCAGCGCCACAAGGCGGGCTTCAACCCCGGCTAAGCCCATTCCGCCAAAGGCGAATAGCGGTTTCGCTGGGCTGTCTTTTCGGCCAGAATGTAACTACGGACTTCAAAAGGTAAGGAACCGCGTTTTGACTGATTTCCCGAAGCTTGAAGCTGGCCAGACTGCGCCAGATTTCACCCTGCTGGACCACGCCGGAACTCCGGTGTCCCTTGCTGATTACAAGGGCAAAAAGGTCATCCTGTACTTCTACCCTGCTGCTTCCACTCCGGGCTGCACCAAGGAAGCCTGCGACTTCAACGACGCCCTGAACCCGTTCGCAAAGCACGGTTACACCGTTATCGGCATCAGCCCGGACGAGCCAGCCAAGCTGGCCAAGTTCAAGGAAAACCAGGGCCTGAACTTCCCTCTGCTCTCCGACCCGGACAAAAAGACCCACCAGACCTACGGTGCGTTCGGCGAGAAGTCTCTCTACGGCCGCCTCTACAAGGGCGTGCTACGCAGCACCTTCGTGCTGGACGAGCAGGGTGTGATCCAGTTGGCGCTATACAACGTGAAGGCCACCGGCCACGTCACCAGCCTGCGCAAGCGCCTGGCTATCGACTAGCGCTCGCCGTCGATTTCCCTCTTCGACTCGGCAAGTACCGCCTTGCTGAAGACGCTGCCCAATACAAACAGCGAGCTGGCGATCAATGCGATTCCTATTGCGTAGTTGGCACCGCGGCCGGTGAAACTTTGACTGGCTAAAAACAGCTGGCAGGTCTGCCAGAAAATAGCTGCCGACCTGGCCCACCGAGCACCCCGACGAAGCGCCACGGCGATGTAACCAACCCAACCAGCGGCGGCTCCGAACAGCACGACCAACAGCGCCTCACCCGCAACACTGTGAGCCTGGCCACTGACCAAACCCCACAGCAGGAACAGGGCAAACAGGCCGACGGCTAGGGCCTCGATGGCGACCACCCAGGAGGCTCGCCCCAGCAGAACCAGCGCCTTGTGCTGGGTTGAGTCGCCCTCGGTGCGCTGCTGTTTTGCCATCTTTAACCTGTCTTGAAAGTAAATAGGGTATTGCCAAACCGTCCTAGTTATGAAACCATATTCA
>JAGWUG010000142.1 GCA_028868555.1 Actinomycetales bacterium
GCAAGCTCGGCAACAAACATCTGACCGATTGCGATTGCCGCACCGTGGCGCCAGCGGTACTGCTCGGCGTGCTCGATGGCGTGGCCCAGGGTGTGTCCGTAGTTGAGAATCTCGCGCAGGCCGGACTCCTTGAAGTCCGAACCAACCACGCGTGCCTTGATAGCTACGCAGCGTTCCACGATTTCGCGGAACTCGTCGGTGGCAGGGTTGACTGCCTTCTCGTGGTCTGCCTCGATGATCTCGAGAATGCGCTCGTCCTGAATGAACCCGTACTTCACTACCTCACCAAAACCGGCAACAATCTCGTTGCGGCTGAGGCTCTCCAGGGTGTCAAGGTCGCAGATGACGGCTGCCGGAGCGTAGAAGGCACCAACCAGGTTCTTGCCCTCCTGGGTGTTGATGCCGGTCTTGCCACCGATAGCGGCATCCACCATGCCGAGCAGCGTGGTTGGAACCTGGATCAGCTTCACACCGCGCAACCAGGTGGCTGCCACGAAGCCGGCAAGGTCAGTGGTAGATCCGCCGCCAATGCCGATGATGGCATCGGAGCGAGTGAAGTCGGCGCGACCCAGCACGCCCCAGCAGAATGCGGCAACCTCAACGCGCTTTGCATCCTCGCTGTTAGGCACGCCGGCCATCAGAACTTCGAAGCCCTGCTCGGTCAGGTTGTCGCGGAGGGCATCGGCGCTGGCGGTCAGTGCCTCAGGGTGCACGATGAGAACTTTTTGAACCCCAGAGCCGAGGGCCTTGCCAACTTCACCCAGCAGCGCGCGGCCAACTAGGACGTCGTAGGGCGAATCTCCCGAGACTGTGATTCTGGTGATGTCTGCGCTCATGCCACGCCCAATTTCTGCTTGATTTCGTTGATGGTCACGCTCAGCGAGTGACCGGAAGTGTTGATGGTGATGTCGGCGGTGGCCTCGTAGGTTGGCTTTCGCTCCTCGTAGATGCGAGTCCAGTCCTCGAAGCCGTTCTTCAAAAGCGGACGCTTGCCTCCGGTGAGGCGGCTGCGCATGTGTCGGCCATCGGTGGAGAGATAAATCACAATGGCCTGAGCCTTCAGGCGACCGCGGGTGAGCTCGCTCAGCACCGCTCCTCCCCCGGTTGCCACCACGGCTGGTGACGAAATGGCGTGCGCCATGGCGTCTTCCTCGTAGCGGCGGAATGCCTGCTCGCCCTCGGTCTCGAAGATCTTGGAGATCTCGCCGTGGTCGGCCACGATCAGGGCATCGGTGTCAATAAATGGGCGCTTGAGAACGCGGGCCAGCTTCTTGCCCACGGTGGTCTTGCCAACGCCCATGGGGCCTACCAAAACCACCACCGATGCGTCTGTGAGCGCCACCATGTGACTAGGCGTCGAAAGACTTGAGGGTTGCTGGAATGTTGGCCAGGTAGCTCTCGAGGTTGCGCTTGGTTTCGGCAACCGAGTCGCCGCCGAACTTCTCAAGGACCGAGTTGGCAAGAACCAGCGCGACCATTGCCTCTGCAACCACTCCCGCGGCAGGAACCGCGCAAACGTCGCTGCGCTGGTGGTGAGCCTTTGCGGCTTCACCGGTTGCAACATCGATAGTGGCTAGTGCGCGTGGAACGGTTGAGATTGGCTTCATGGCGGCGCGAACGCGGAGGACCTCGCCGTTAGTCATTCCACCCTCAATGCCACCGGCACGGTCGGTTAGACGGCGCACAATGCCGTTGGAGTCGCGCTCAATCTCGTCGTGTGCCTCGGAGCCGCGGCGGCGTGCGGTCTCGAAACCGTCACCAACCTCAACGCCCTTGATGGCCTGAATGCCCATGAGAGCGGCGGCCAGCTGGGAGTCAAGGCGACGGTCCCAGTGCACGTAGGTGCCAAGGCCGGGAGGCAGGTTGTAGACCAAGGTTTCCACAACTCCACCGAGGGTGTCGCCATCGGCGTGTGCGGAGTCAACCTCGGCAACCATTGCCTCGGAAACCTGCTTGTTGAAGCAGCGCATCGGGTCGGCGTCAAGGTATGCCAGATCGCTTGGGAGCGGAAGTTCGTTGTCGCGGCCGCCGTCAACGGTGCCAATCGAAACGGTGTGGGTAACCAACTCGATGCCGAGAGCGTTGAGGAACTTGCTCGCAACTGCCCCGAGAGCAACACGGGCCGCTGTCTCACGCGCGCTGGCGCGCTCGAGTACGGGACGGGAGTCCAGGAAGCCGTACTTCTGCATGCCGGTAAAGTCGGCGTGGCCCGGACGCGGGCGGGTAAGGGCGGCGGCGCGAGCTCCCGAAAGTTTTTCGGCCTCGACAGGATCGGCGCTCATCACGTCTTCCCACTTTGGCCACTCGGTGTTTGCAACGCAGATGGCAACCGGGCCACCCTGGCTAAGGCCATGGCGAACTCCACCGGAGAGTGTGACCTCGTCCTGTTCAAAGTTCATGCGGGCACCGCGTCCATAACCCAGGCGGCGGCGCGCGAGGGCGTCCTGAACCTCGGCAGTGGTGATTTCCACTCCCGCGGGTAGTCCTTCTAGAACGGCAACAAGCTCTGGGCCGTGCGATTCTCCGGCGGTGATCCAACGTAGCATGGGGTCAATTTTAGCCCAGCCGAGGGGTGTGCTTACTCCAGCGCGTGGCGCATGGCTTCAACTACCGCAACCTCGTTGGGTAGCTGAAGGGTTGGGTCACCGGTTTTGAAGATGCGGATCTGGGCCACAGCCTGCCAGAGCAGCATTTCTAGGCCACTGATGATGGTCTGGTCTGCTCTGCTCCACACCGATGCGATCTTGCTCGGCCAAGGGTCGTAGGCAACGTCGAGAATGGCTCCGTTAGGGCGGAAGTTCTTCTTGGCCAGCTTTTCGGCAACGGCGTTTAGCGCTCCACCCGGCAGAGTGGCGATAGTTAGGTTGGCGCGACTAGCGGCGCGGGTGAGGAAGCGAACGCTGTGTGCCTTGAGGCCGAGTTCCTTGGCGTAGGCAACCAGCTGGCCGCGAGTCTCGGCGTTGCGGGCGTGAACCAACACGGTCGCGTTTGGAGAGAGCTCCTTGACTGCAGTCACCGCGCTGGTGGCGGTTGCACCGGAACCCAGAATCAGAACCGTCTTGGGTGCTTCAACTCCGGCAAGACGAACGGCCTGAACAATGCCAAAGACATCGGTGTTGTAGCCGGCCCAGCCGGCTTCGGTGCGCACCAGGGTGTTCACCGCGCCGGTTAGTTCCGCGGCGGCATCGAGGCTGTTGGCGAAGCGAGCCGCCTCCTCCTTGAGCGGCATGGTTAGGCTCAAGCCCAACCAGAGCGGGTCAAGTTGCTCCATGAAGCTGCGCAG
>JAGWUG010000143.1 GCA_028868555.1 Actinomycetales bacterium
ACACCGAAGAGCTCGGCACCGGCAGCAATACCGGCGAACTCGGCGGCGGTGGTGCCAATGTTGGCGCCAAGAAGGGCAATGATTGCCAGGGTGGCGGCGCGGGCTCCATAGCGCTGACGGATCAAGCCGGCTAGGCCCTGACCCGTAACCACACCGATGCGCGCACCCAGCTGCTGGAACAAAATGAGGGCCACGGTGGAGATGGTGAGCACCCACAGCAACTGGTAGCCGTAGCCGGCGCCCAACTGTGAGTAAGTAGTGATGCCGGCTGGGTCGTCATCGGAGAGGCCGGCGAGCAGACCAGGCCCGAGCACACCGAGCAGTGCGGCAAAGCGGGCCGCGGTGAAACGGCGCTGGGTCTTGGTTGCCACGGCATTGACCGCGGAAGTCTTTGGGCTAGCCATTAGTTACGGCCCTCCTGCCACGGCCAGTTGCGGCCGGAGCGTTCCTTGACAAGGGCATCAACTACGTCGTCGGACATGATTCGGCCGATCGGGCGGTTGTCTTCGTCAACTACCACCAGCGATCCGCCGCGGTTTGCGGTTAGTTTTTCAACAACTTCTTCGAGGTCGGCATCGGGGCCAACGGTCTCTGGAACCGACTCGTTCTTCACGTTGCCCACGAGCGAGCGCGGGTTGGCCTGGAAGAGGTCAATCAGGTGAAGGTCATCCAGCAGACGGCCTTCCTCGTCAACAACAACGATGCACTGAACGTCGTGGTTGTCCAGTTCGAGCAGGAGCTTGCGGGCCTCGGCTACTGTGTCCGATTCCTTGAGAACCACGAGCTCGCTGGTCATGAAACCACCGGCTTCATCATCCTCGTAGCTCAGCAGTTCGATCAGCGAGGTGGAGGTCTCTTCGTCCATGGCTTCGAGCATGGCCTCGCGGTCTTCCTCTGGAAGTTCACGGAGTGCGTCAACTGCCTCGTCTGGTTCCATACGGGCAAGAAGGTCTGCTGCCTGACCAACCGGGGCGTGCAGCAGCATGTCCTCGAGGTCGTCCGCGTCCATCTCTTCCATGGCGTCCGCGGCAAGTTCAGGGTCAAGAATCTCCAGCAGCACCTGACGTTCGTGGCGACCGAGGTCTTCCAGGAGGTCGGCAAGGTCTGCGGCTCGCAGTTTGGTGAGCGCGGTGTTCTGCTTGCGGAGGCGGGTTGGCTCGCCAGGGCGACCGAAGGACTGAATACCGGCCCAGTCAATTACCTTGCCCGGGGTGGCGGCGCGGCCCGCGGAACCTGGGAGCACGCGACGCAGGAAGCTGCGGAATGAAACATCAACGGCAACCACGTAGTAGCTGCGAGCAACCTTGTTCAGGTAGAGGTCGGCGGCGCGAACCACGCGAGCACCGTTCACATCAAGCAGCTGGTGGTCAATCATGTCGTCGTTGGCGAGGAACTCACCATCGCGACGCTGGTAGTCGCGGAGGTCAAACTTGGTGGATGAAAGCTGAACGCCGTTGCTGGAGATGTCCGCAATGTTCTGAACCGGAAGGAACGCACGACGGAATCCGATGCGCACAATGAGGCCGGAAACCTTTGGGTAGTCGCCGGAATCCCAGCGGATCACAACGTCGGCAACGCGACCAACTGCACCGCCATCGGGGGCCTTGACCGGGCGGGTGATGAGACCCGATGCGCTGACCAGGTTCTGAACCAGAGCCTTGCGGGCAGGGTCTAGCGAAGCCAGTTCACCCGCCACCAGGTTGCGTGGATTGAGCAGGGTGGAACGCTGGCTTTGAGTTGACTTTTGAATAGCCACAGCTGCCTCCTTTACCCGGCCTCGGATGTAGACAGCCGCCCTTGAAATTTTACTTTCTAAACAACGAATAGATTGCCATCACTGGGTTGCCGGCGGGTAAACGGAAAGTTACTCCGCAAACCGTTTTAAGGCAGCGCGAATGGTGCTGGGGTTGAAGATGTGGTCGTGTTCCAGTCCGGCTTCTTCAATCAGTACAGAACCACCGATGCGCCCCTGCAGCCAGCGGCTGTGTGAGAGAGGAACATTTTGATCCGCCTCCGATGCCACCAGCACCACCGGCTTCTGGATTTCTGCCGGGTCGAACCCCCAGTCGTTGAGCATTGAGAGCTCGTCGTTGAGCCAGCCCTCGGCGCCCACGTTCATCTCAGGGCTGCTCGCGGCCCACTTCTCAAACTGCGGAAGCATCGCCAGGCCAGCTTCCTTGAGGGCGAGCATGGCATCGGCCTCGTCCTTGGGGAGTTCCCCAAAGTAATCGAAGTCGAGGTGCGGTGCTGCAACCGATCCAAACGTAGCCGCGGCCGAAACTTTTGGATTCTTTAGGGCGTCACCTAGTGCGCGTGGGCCGCCACCCGAGAACCCAATGCTTATAAAAGTGTCGAATCCCAGTTGGTCAACAATCTCGGCGGTGGTTGCTGCGTCAGCCAGCATCGGTGCAGGTGGCTGCGGAGTTGACTGCAGGTAGCCGGCGCGAATTGGGCAAGCCACCGAGTAACCAAACTCAGCAAAGACTGCTAGTTCTTCCGCGGTGAGCGCGCGGGGCTTGGGAATGCCGTGGTGGTAGACGGCTAGCTTGGGGCCTTGAGCGGCAAACCAAACCTGGTGGGTGGCGCCGTCGGCTGTGCGCATCAACTTGAGTTCCATGACCACAGGCTAACTCACAAATTCTTAGTGAGGGTCTCCCAAGATACTCACAAACTCCTTGATGCATCCTTGAAGAGCAAGGTCCAGATCCTTACAGAAAAGAGTTAGAAATGTTCGCAAAGAAGGTTTTGCCAGCCGCCGCAGTTGCACTGGCTCTCGTGCTGGGTGCTGGCCTCACCGCCAACGCAGCAGACGGAACCGCCGCTCCAACTTCGTCGCCATCGGCAACCAAGACCCCACTGTCGCAGGCCAGCAAGGATGCCCGTGCAGCCGCACAGGCCGCTAAGCGTGCCGCCCTGGTTCAGTACCGCCTCGACCTGGCCAAGTACCAGGCAGCAAAGGCTGCTCGCGAGGTGGCTTCTGCTCCAATTCGCGCCGCCTACAACACCGCAGTTTCCAACGCCAATACGGCGCTGTCTAACGCACTCAATGCAATCACCGTTACCGGTGACGCTCGCAGCACCGCAAGCAAGGCTGCACGCGATGCCTTCAAGGCCGCAGTCGCTGCTGCCAAGGTGACTCGCGACGCAGCACTGGCAGCACTGCCTGCACTGCCAGCAAAGCCAAAGAACCCTGAGGGCAACGACTAATCGTTGCCCAAACAATCAGTGGGGCTCCAATCGGAGCCCCACTGATTGTTTTAAGCCTTGGGTCA
>JAGWUG010000144.1 GCA_028868555.1 Actinomycetales bacterium
GACAAGGTTTTAGGACCGGGTTTGCCAAGCGTGGGAAAATTCGTAGGCCTTGTGATACTTGTCTGGACAGGAATATTCGGCGTCCATTACCGACTGTTCCCGCCAGTGGGTTTTTACTTCGGGGCGATCGTGGCAACTTTTGCCTTTCTGCCAGAGTTTCTCTACAGCAAGTGGCGAGCATTTCCGGGTTTATTTTCGAAACGTCACGTGAAACGAATGATCACCTGTTCAGCATTTGGGTTTGCAGCTTCATGGAGCTGGTTCGTGCCACTTGTTTTGTATTTCGTTGTCTGGGGTGATTACGTGCGGGCGAGCGAAACCCTTCAGGTGGAAAGCGCTCAGATTTCGCCTTTAATGCTGATTCGAGCGTCAGTTTGGGCGACAGTCTTTTTCATGGCTACGGGTGAAAGCAAGCCTCGATTCTCACCAGTCCTGCAAGTTGTGCTGGGCGCGATGATGCTTGAACTGTTCTTCTCAAATTTCGGGTCCGGCCAAAGCTACCCTATGACTTGGGAGTTGATTCGAACCCTTTCAGCAGCGATTTGGGGTTCGGTGGCATACGTACTCTTAAAGAGAGTCGGAAATATCGGGAACTTTTCATTCAGGTAACCTTGAAGGCATGTCCGCAATCGCCGTTTACCCTGGTTCGTTTGACCCAATGACCTTGGGCCATCTCGACATTGCGGCGCGCGCGGCCAAGATGTTTGACGAGGTTCACATCCTCGTGGTGCACAACCCAGGCAAGGAACCACGCTTCAGCCTGGAGCAGCGCGTGGCCATGATCCAGGACGCTGTTTCTGGGGTCAAGTTGCCAGCAGGCGCGCAGATTTTGGTTTCCACCCTTGCCAGCGGACTGCTGGTCGACTACTGTCGTCGAGTTGGAGCTGCAGCCCTGGTGAAGGGTGTTCGCACCAACGTCGACCTCGACTACGAGCTGCCGATGGCTCGAGTCAACCGAGACCTAGCCGATGTGGAGTCGATCTTCATCCCGGCCGATCCATCCTTCGGACACATTTCCAGCAGCCTGGTAAAGCAGGTTGCCGACCTTGGGGGAGATGTCAGCAAGTACGTGCCGGCATCGGTGGCCAGGGCTCTCAAAAACTAGATTTACTAACCCCAAGAGGAGTTGAAATGGCAGTAAGTTCGCCATTCAAGTTGAAGGTGCACGACATCATGCACCGTCCAGGTCAGATGCGCGAGAGCGAGGTTGACATCACTCTCACCGAGGTGATGGGCGACGGCGCCATGACCATTCCAGTTGGTGGAGTCATTGAAAACGACCTGCGCCTAGAGAGCGTTCACGAGGGAATTCTGGCCACGGGGGAGGTTTTTACCACCGCGATTGGCGAATGTAGCCGATGCCTCGATGAACTAAAACTGCCTGTTGAGGTGGATTTTCAGGAGCTTTTCCTTTATTCTGGAACAGAAGAAGATGACTTCACGGTTTCTGACGAGCAAATTGATCTTGAACCTGTCATCCGAGACGCGATAGTTCTCAGCCTTCCATTCCAGCCCGTATGCAGCCAAGATTGCCTTGGCCTGTGTCCGGATTGCGGAGTGAAACTGGCAGAGAACCCAAATCATGCTCACGAACAGCAGGTTGATTCCCGCTGGACAGAGCTAGCAAAGTTTAAGGAAGAGTAGAGACATGCCAGTACCAAAGCGCCGACTCTCGCGAAGCAACACCCGCCACCGCCGCTCGGCATGGAAGGCAGCTCCGCTGACCCTCGTCAAGACCATTGAGAACGGTAAGACCGTTTACAGCCTCCCTCACCGCGCCAAGGTCGTTGAGGACTCCCAGGGCAACGCCCTGTTCATGGAGTACAAGGGCCGTAAGGTCGCCGACGTCTAATAGACGCTGGCGGATGGCATGGACCTCACCGCAAACCTTGCTGCTCTAAATGAGAAGCTCGGCGTGCAGGTTGATGCCACACTCCTAACCCAAGCACTAACCCATCGCTCGTTCGCATACGAGAATGGGGGCATACCCAACAGTGAGCGCCTAGAGTTTCTAGGCGACTCGGTGTTGGGTTTTGTCGTTACTGAGCATATTTACAAGCTCCTGCCAGACCTCGACGAGGGCGAACTCACCAAGGTCAAGAACTCGGTTGTCAGCGAGAAGGCACTCTCGGTTGCCGCCAAGAAGCTTGGCCTGGGCGACTACCTCCGTCTGGGCAAGGGCGAGGAACGCACCGGCGGTCGCGCCAAGCCCAGCCTGCTCTGTGACGTCTTCGAGTCGGTTTTGGGTGCCGTTCTGCTCTCGGCCGGTTTTGAGGCCGCAAGACAAATGGTTGAAACCCACATCTTCCCGCTGCTGTCAGACCCCGATGCCCTGCGCTTCCAGTCCGACCCCAAGACCAGCATCCTGGAAATGGCTCAGGCCCGCTCACTAGGAGCGGTGCGCTACGAGGTGACCCACGAGGGTCCCGATCACGACCGCCGCTTCTTTGCCACCATTCTGGTTGGCGACAACCACAGCTTCGCGGCCGAGGGTCGCACCAAGAAAGCGGCCGAGACGGCTGCCGCCGAGATCGCCCTTGCCGAACTGCGAGAGACCAGCAAGTAATGCCTGAACTACCAGAAGTTGAGACTGTTCGCGCCGGCCTGGCCCCTTCTCTCACCGGTGCCACGGTTGACTCCATCGAAATCCTCGATGTTCGCAGCTTGAAGCGCCACCCGGGTGGACCAACCGACTTTGTTTCCCAGCTGGTTGGTCGCAAGATTCTCGGCGTAGTCCGCCGCGGTAAGTTCCTCTGGATGCCAATCGAGGCGCGCATCGGTGACCTTGGTTTTGATACCGCGGAAGGCGCCAAGCCTCTTGCCCTGGTTGGCCACCTGGGTATGAGTGGGCAGATGCTGCTGCGCCACCCCGGCCACGCCGAGGACAAATTGACCCGCGTAATCATCAAGGTGACCGAGGCCGACGGCACAAAGTGCGAGTTCCGATTTGTGGACCAGCGTCTTTTCGGTTCGCTGGCCATTGACGTGATGGTTCCAACCTCGGACGGCAAGCCCGGTGGCTTTTCCGCTGGTGTGGCTGCTGGGAAGTCCTGGGAGAACCTGATTCCCGCCTCGGCCGCGCACATCTCGCGTGACCCGCTGGACCCACACTTTGCCGAGAAGGCCGTTCTCAGCAAGCTCCGCACCAAGAACTCCGGCATCAAGCGCGCACTGCTCGACCAGGGCCTGCTGAGTGGCATCGGCAACATCTATGCCGACGAGACGCTCTGGCGCACCAAGCTGCACTATGACCAGCCGGCCAACACCAT